>CAZIGP010000298.1:0-6000 GCA_964538425.1 uncultured Pirellulales bacterium
CACAACTTTGGGAACAATCGCTGGTCAAAATGCATGAACATTTTGCATCGAGCGATGCGGAGCGGGAGAAACGTTTAACTCGCGTACTCGGCGAACTGCAAGTGCAACGCAGCGAGCAAAAAGCTGCTAGCCAAGGCCTCCTTAGCCAAATGGCTGGCATGCACACGCAATTTTCGCAACTGGTCGATGCGATGGCTAATCTCAACCGAGACGGCGGCCAGCTCGTCAAGCTGCAGCATTCGCTCGCTGAAAACCTGCGTGTGATCCAGGAAACTCAACAACTCGATCAAGCATTGCACGGACTCACCGCCGCCATTCACTTGCTAACAGCTCGCCACGATCCGGCCAAAGTTAACCGCGCGGCTTGATACAACTGATAGCACATCTAAAGAACGCAGATGAACTCGGATGAACGCAGATAAACACAGATGAATTCGTAAAGACAAGAATTAAAAGTATGAGGCAGGATAAATTAATTGTTTTTAGATCTGTGTTCATCTGCGTTATCTAGACATTCCTCTCGCGTTCTGGTTTCTCTTAGATTAAGCAGCTAGATCATTGCGTATTTAGTCAAATCGTGCATGCCAGCATCTCGGAACGCGGCTTGGCGCTCTGCGCATTTGTTGCACTTGCCGCAGTGCATGCCGTCGATCGGCGCGATGCACGAAAAGGTCAATTCCAGCGGATATTTGCTACCCAGCCGCATGACGTCGGTTTTGTGCATTTTTCCGAACGGGCGTTCAATTTTCAGTGGCGGCTGACCCAATTTCGCCAGCACTGTTTCAAGTGCGGCAAAAAAGTCGTCGCCGGCATCGTCGAACGGATTGCTGGCAAGCACGCCTAATGCCAATCGCTTAATGCCGTGCATCTGACACCAGAGTGCCGGCTTGAGAGCCAGCAGCAAATTCCGCCCAGGCAAGTAAACGGCTTCATCCGGCGTGGCCGCATCCGGAGTTCGATCGCTACCTAAACTCCAATGTCCTCCATACAAATCGCTCAAAGGCAATTGCAGCATGACCAGCGGTGCCAACTGCAGTGAAGCTACCGCTTGCAGATAATTTTGCAGCGATGCTAACTCGACTTTTTGCCAATAAAGGCCGCTTTCTACATACAGCGGCCGCACTCGCTGGCCTCGTTCGAGTAAGTAGGAAACGAGGATGGCACTATCTAGCCCTCCACTGACAAGCACGCCAAGAGTGGTTTGATCCTCCATCATTGGTTATTGCTAGGCAACCAATCACATGCCGTGATTTTCGTTGTCTTATTGGTTGTGGTCCAAAATGGGATTTAAGATTTAAGCCCCATTCTACCACATATCAATAAGCAGCGAATGTAGCAAATTCAGCAATGCTTCCGAAATGCTTTCAGAGTATTTCCGGTTTGCTTCCGGTTTTGGTATTGAGGTATGGCTGGATGAACTGCAAAGACGGAAATCAAAACTTAACCACTAGGCGCGCACGATAAAATCTAGCGGGCTGGCGCTAATCGATTGTTACTTCCAAGTTGCCAAGGAACTGCGAGTGATTGTATCAAATGTACAGTATAAATCAAGTAGGCGGCAGGCAGTAGGCAGTAGGCGGCGAATAAGGAGTCGGGCAACAAAAATGGGGAATGGGGAATGGGTGTTCAATTTTGAAACACAATTTGGAGGTGGCGCCGCGAAGATGGCGAAGATCGGGGTGGTGTGCGCGCCGCCTTCGTGGGGCCATGTGTCGGCCTAGGTTGCCTAAGTTGTTTATGTATACATTTAGATGGTAATTGGTCCAAAAGTTTAAGGGGTCTAAAGTCTAAGGGTGATCGCTTTGTGTCAATCTGTCAGTGTTTTTTGTTGAGAGGAGTTTACTGACAGAATTCGCAGGGAAATGTGGTTTTGTTCGATGAAAGTTAAGTTTTAAGTTCCGAATTGTGTCAGAATTGTGTCAGTGTTTTGGAGGTTATTAGGGTTCAGAGTTCGGGATTCAGAATTGAGGAAGCGGACTCGTTGTTCTATGGGGATGCTCAATTTGGGTTGGGGAGCAAACTGGTGGTTCTCCGGAGCGTGTTACGCTCCGGTTATTGCTTGCGTGGGAAATCTTTTGGTGGTTCTCTGGGGGCAGTTTGTCTGGTTGTATGGGCAGTCTTTTGGTTGTTCTCCGGAAGCCGCCCGAACTTGCTGAATTGCCAAATATCAGCGGTCGGGCCTCGCATGGAAGCAAAATCCAGCCACACCAGCGCAAGGCTGGTAGCAGCATTGTATCAAATGTATACTAATTGTCAATGAGGCGGTAAGCCGGCGGGCAGGAGAACTGCGCAGTCGCATCCGACTGTAGGGGGCAGGTGGGGAGCGAGAGATGGGGTTGAGGCGTGTCTAGTTAGCTCACCATCTTGTGCTCTACCGTCGCGAGGACGGTAGGGGCAGGTTTTGTTGCCTGCGCAAAAACGAAAAAACCCGCCGGTCGGGCATTAGCCACGACCGGCGGGTTGGAGTTAACAATTGGTAGTTTTGCAAACCGCAGTTATAAAGCTCGGCTTACGGTTCGGTAACCGGTTCGCCATCGCTACGGGTAATCAACCAAAGATAAGCATTTCCGTCGATCGTATCGTTGATCGCTGCCACGTGGCCATCGCCTGCTGCGTGGTTGACAATACCACCTGCGTGATTGCTGCTGGGTCCCCAAAGGCGATCTGTCGGGAGAACAGGATCCGTGCATTGGCTGCTTAATAAGTATCGACCAGCATTGCCATTTGCCGGCAATGGACCAACATTCAAACCAGCACCAGCTTTTGCTTGCCAACGCCCTGCGAAGTTGCCAGTTGTCAACTTCTCCGTGCATGCGGCACCTGTCAATGCAGAACCGTTATTGGTATGCTTGGCAGCAACCAACCAATTTATCGTGCCATCGTACCACGACGCATACACTTTCTCGCGTGATTCGCCTACGATCAACGTCTTTGAGGTACCATCAGACATTCCAGCCATACCGCGGCCCTTGTCAAAACCCGTGCCAACAAAACTCAATGCACCATTGTTGCTGGTTCCACGCAAAATTTTGGTTCCAGTAGTGCTGTTAGCATTCGAATACTCAAGCGCGGTACCAGCCATTGCCTGGTAGTTAGTAAGTCCCATACCAGGTCCACTATTCATCGTACCTCGAGCTTGATACTGTCCGGGAAGCGCAATTGCAGGGGTGGTTTCCGCAGTACAAACCTTGTCTCCTGCAAAACTTGGGCATCCGAATGGGCCAATGACAGTCGCTCCAACATGTGGTGTCGTACTGCCTAATGCACCATTAACAATGGTTGCATCAAAAGCTGCTTTGGTGAACTTGCCGCCGTTGGCGAAACCGCCGGTAGAATTAGTGGCAATTGTTTGGTAAAGCGCACCTTCTTCGATTTCGGGCAAAATATGCACCATCCAGCTGTAACCCGAACCTGCGCTGGCAGCATTTCCTGGCGCGGTACCACCCGTCAAAGTGGCATCTCCTACGGCATCTGGCGTGGTATCAATGTTCGATGAAATCGGCGGTTGGCACTTCCGCTTGTCTTCATAGTTTTGCAGCGCCAAGGCAATCTGCTTCAAATTGTTCTGACACGAGTTACGGTTTGCTGCTTCACGGGCCGCTTGGACGGCGGGGAGCAGCAGTGCGATCAAAATGCCGATGATGGCGATTACCACCAACAGCTCGACGAGGGTGAAGCCCCGTCTTTCGTTCCTTGTGGACATAATCCACCTCCTCGAAAAAAGAAATGAAAAAAATGAGGACTGGTTTTCGATGTCTGGGTTTCTAAGCGTCCGGATTAATAAAAAGACACTTAGATACGCAACCTAGACACCTAAGCTCCAGCTTGCCTCCCTGTTGCTTATGGCAACGCTGTTCCGCGCTCCCTGCAAAGACACTGTTCCGCTACTGCCCCGATCGGAACACGGCATAAATAAGCGCAAACCGTGTCCTATAAACACAAGTCGTAGTCTATAGCGAAGTTTCAGCAGTGTCAAACATTTTGCTAACAAAGCGTGCTGGAAAAACCGGTTGTAGGATGTGGAATTCTTTCCCCGGAATGGCATCCAAATTCGCGATGCCGTCGGCAAACGGATTTACCTTCTACAAGCTCTCTTAAGTCTCCGGCGGCTTGCCGTAAGCTGGCAAGGCCTGACACCGGCTTGACAGTGGCCGCTTGGACCGATAGATTTATTTGGCTGCAAAATACACTAAGTTGTGTCGGGAAAAGGGTTTCGTGCTTCTGAGCAGGTTTTGGGAAGCCAAAATTTCTGGAAGCCAAGCCTTCCTGCCCGCCGTAATGAAGTGACCATTGGCTTTGGCGGTTCGTGGCCCGCGGAAAGGACCCGCTGGCAGTAGAACCACAAGGCTTTGGCTCGAAAGAGCTCCTGGCTCGGGAACGGAAGGTCGTTCCCGTTTTTTGTTGGCATAGGGCAAAAATGGATACACTTTCAGTTTAATTATCAATGAATGCAAACGAAGTCCTGCGGATCGTCGATGCGATCCACCGCGATAAAAACATCGATAAAGAAATCGTCTTTCAGGCGATTGAAGCGGCGCTCGTTTCGGCTGCCAAAAAGCAGTACGGCGAGGATCAGGACATTGTCGTCAATATCGACCGTGTAAGCGGAGCCATCTCAGGCACCCATAACGGTGCCCCGCTCGACGCGCAGGAAACGCTCGGCCGCATTGTGGCCCAGACCGCCAAGCAAGTCATTATCCAAAAGATTCGTGAAGCGGAGCGAGACGCTCTCTACAACGAATATCAAGAACTGGTCGGTCAGATGGTTCCAGGTGTCGTCCAAAAATATGAAAACGGCACCGCGACGATTTCGCTTGGCAATACCGAAGCGATTTTGCCTCGCAGCGAACAAATCCCTGGCGAATCACATCACGCCAACGAGCGTGTTCGAGCCACGGTTTTCGAAGTCAAGAAAGTCGGCAGCCGGGTGAAAGTTATTCTTAGCCGTACACGCCCCCAATTGGTCCAGCGATTGTTCGAGCAGGAAATTCCCGAGATTGCCGATGGTGTTATCGAAGTGCGCTCTATGTCTCGCGAGCCGGGCTATCGCAGCAAAGTGGCCGTGAGCAGCAGCGATCAACGAGTCGATTGCGTAGGGGCCTGCGTCGGCGTGCGTGGCAATCGCATCAAGAACATCGTCGATGAGTTGGGCGGAGAGCGAATCGACATTGTCCGTTGGAGCGACGACCTGCAAGTTCTCATTCCCAACGCACTGCAACCTGCCGAGGTCGAGGAAGTTATCTTGTGCCAAATGATTGGCAAAGCCATTGTGCTGGTGCGCGAAGATCAACTGTCGCTAGCCATCGGCCGACGCGGTCAAAACGTGCGTCTGGCCAGTAAGCTTTCTGGCTGGGACATTGAAATTATGACCCGGGAAGAGTTGGATTCGGAAATCGAACGCGCGGTTTCCGGCTTTTCAGAAATCGAAGGCGTCGATCCCTCGCTTGCCGAGCGATTGGTCGGTGAAGGATTTTTGACGTACGATGAACTATCGGTCATTGAGCCCGATCAACTGATGACGATGGGCAGCCTTAGCGAAGAGCAGGTCCAAAATATCGTCGATCAAGCAGAAGCGAGGGCCGAAGAGGCCGAAGCCGCCGCGGCAGCCGAACGTAAACGCCAGCGGGAAGAAGAGCGTATTGCCGCTGCCACCGCCGAAGCCGACCAGAAAGAAGCCGAATTGGTGGCTAATGGGGGTGGGGTTTCTGATGGGGCGGCAAGCATCGGCGGCCCGACAGCTAGTGCAGTCGAGAACGGCTCTGGCCATGAGGCAGACGCCGAAAAAGCGGCCCCAGCAGAAGAGAACTCGGCAGCGGGATAAGCTTTCCACGGGACGTTGCCGTTTGGCGGTTTAACGTAGAATTGCCGGCGAAGCTGCACGGTAAGCAAGTTTGATTAGAAAGCAAATAATCTGTCGGTGGGTGGCTCGAAATAACCCCACGAGAGGGAGTATACTGATAGGCTTCCGGCAGTGTAGGCTTCCGGCAGTGAACGAATAAT
>CAZIGP010000299.1:0-5998 GCA_964538425.1 uncultured Pirellulales bacterium
CCCGAAAAATCCGCCGATAAGAATGCTGTCAAATCCCGGTCAATAAATTCGGCGCCAAGTAGGTTATAGCTGTTTGCCTCGAGCGTCTTACCATAGGCATCGTGAATAGCTGAATCCACAGGACTGGCTGCGTTTAGTTGCGCCAACTTCGGCATGGGGGCATCCAGACCGACGGTTTGCCCTGCTTGTTCAGCCAGCCGATCGTAGTCGGCCGATAAGTCGTGAGCAATTGTTAGCGGATGCCCATAGTCTGCATACCGCCCTGCCCTGTCGGCTGCCAACCGCCCAAATTCCAACATGGCGGCTAATGTCTTGGCCATATCGAACTGGCCACCAGGCCATGCCCAGGCGGGGCTCATTGTCATCGAGCCTTTTCCTGTGCTGCGTCGACCGTCGCGAGCTTCGACTTCCGCTTCTACATCTAACAGCGTGACGTCTGTCATGACTCGTCCGCCAAACTTCATGGGCGTACGATATTGGATGTGCTGTGTGCTGCTGCGAACTTCAAGCAAACGAATATCGGTGGGTTTTGACATGCGAATGGTAAAGAAATATGGGCTGTTAAAATAAAAGCAACATGCAGCTTAATGAGTTGCAATCTGACGTGCCAGCCTCCAATCGGACGTAATTGCAACTGAAAAAAGCCCGCGGGTCGGAAAACAAGTCCGGCGGGCGGGCTTTGGTGCGCACGGTTCGCATCATGCGAGCGGCTGCGATGAATACGAGCGTCCCATTTCGAGTTTGACCCGAGTCAAGGAGACGCCATGATGAGACCTTCGGTCGGTTTCCAAACGCTGGCGGGATTATGCCAGTGAGCCACCGAATTGGTCGTCGTTATCCGGCGAGTTTGTTAGTCCATCTTCACCGGGGAGCCAATGCTGTGCGCCGGCGGTACTTAATGAAGTAGCGTTGGCATAGTATATGTTTACGCCACCGGATTTTACATCTTGATCGTTCTGGTCTCCTGGTACGCCAACGGCCACATCCATCAATCCGTCACCGTTGTAGTCACCCAGAGTTACAGCTGATCCAAAATTGTCGTTTTCTTCGATCGTTCCTAAATTCGCGACCGACTCTTGATTAATGTTGATCGTGCCTGTTGCGGCTAGCCCTGTAGCAGATCCAAACAAAACGCGGACTGTGCCCGCCGCAGTCGTGGAATCTGCGGTGTTACCGGGAACTCCAATGATCAAATCATCTGTTCGATTGCGATTGATCTGAGCAACAGCCAGGGCCGACCCGTAACGATCGGTATCGGTCGGCGTTTCGGTGATGCCGGTGGATCGCTTGTTCCAATTCTGGTCCCCCGCGATGACAGTTCCGTTGCTACCGCCAAAGAAAACGTGAACCGATCCCGATTTTTCGGGCGTAGCAGTGGAGCTGACGTCTTCGCCCGGTGCGCCAACGGCTAAATCATCGCGGCTATCGTCGTTGAAATCGCCGGCGGCCAGAGCGTAGCCGAATTTACCATCGGCAGTTAATTTTCCTTCGACGTTATCTTGTCCGACATGGCGATATTGATCCCCAATGGCCGATAGCCCCTCGGAACTACGACCGTATAGAATGTGGACCGCTCCAGCATTGGTGGTACCTTCGATCAATTCTCCGATTACACCGATTGCCAAATCATCTCGACCGTTGCCATTGAAATCACCGACCGCTAAGGCAAAGCCAAATTGATCATTTGCTTCAGCAACTCCTTCGACGTCGGTAGAATCTTGATGCCACTGCTGATCGTTTTTGGCAGTTAGTCCACTCTTTCTGCCATAAATAATATTTACCGCGCCGGCATTATTTAATGCATTGATATCCTTACCCGGCACGCCGATTGCCAAGTCATCTCGGCCGTCGCGATTGAAATCGCCCGCCGCCAAGGCTGCACCAAATTTATCTCCTGCTTCTCCGATGCCGTTAATGCCTGATGTATCTTGATGGAAGCTTTGGCTACCAGTTGCCTTTAATCCATGACGTGAACCAAAAAGAATATAGACCGCGCCAGAACCTACACCATTGACGACATCGTCGGGCGCACCGATGGCCAGATCGTCGTAACCGTCGCCATTGAAATCGCCCACGGTAAGGGCTGCTCCGAAATGATCACCGATGTCGGCCGAAGCGCCTAAGCCGGTGGAGCTCAGTGTGAAACGTCGGTTCCCTGTCGAAGTCAATCCTTGGGGCGATCCGTACAGAACTTGCACGGAGCCTGCTTGGGTGGCAGAGCCAACTGAATCATTGGGCGACCCGATCGCAAGGTCATCAAACCCATCGCCATCAAAATCGCCCGACACACCAGTCAGCATGGCCCTGTTTTCCAGCCGTTCGATTCTTCCCCAATGGCGCTGACTACGCTTGGCGCGAGTCGAGGAATGATTGAAAGCACGACCAGTTAAACGACGAAGCGAATTGAGTAGCGACACAGGTGTCTCTCCGAAGGGAAAATCTTAGATGGTGCAAGTGATAGGGATAAGTCGAGCACAAAACAAAATAGGTGGGCCAATTTAAGAAGAGCGCGATACTTTTCCGGCTCGAATGCCCCTTTCTATCCACCCTAATCGTGCTATGGCCATGAATCAAGCGAACGCTACTTTTGGTTTATTTCATTGTTCTCACGATCTAGGCCTCTTACGATGCTATTTCCTGCCTCTCGGAGCTGCCCTTCCCCTTTATGGCATAAGAGTTTAAGATGCCCGATTACTATCTGGCGGCCGACAAAATCAAGGTGGGTCGCCGGGCATGAAAATCGATAGAACCGTCGCCTATGGCTCGGTGATAAATCTGAGTTGGTTTATCTCAGCGTTTATCTTCAGCAGCCACCAGCGGTAAAACATCATCATTTTGTAGAGATCGTACTTCATGGGCGTTTCATGTTTGTTCAGCAGTATATGGCTCTTTGCTCAAGTCGAGGGTCAGACGGGTGCTAAAGACGGCGCGGCGCCCGGAGGCGGAATCGCTCAATTGATGCTGCCTTTTGTGGCCATCTTCTTTTTGTTTTATTTCCTTATTTTGCGTCCCCAACGTCGTAAAGAAAGCGAACATAAAGCCTTACTCGAAGCAATCAAAAAGAACGATCGAGTTGTCACCATCGGTGGCATCTATGGCGTTGTGACCAACGTGCAGCGCGAGGCCGACCGAGTGACCATCAAAGTCGATGAAGCTACCAATACGAAAATGGATGTTACTTTTAGCGCCATTGCCCGAGTAATCGTCGAAGAACAAAAACCTACGGAAAACAAATAACGCAGCTGGGATTCTATCTTTCTGGCTAGCCATTAAACGTCCGCCACCATTCATTATTCATTCCATGCCCACTATTACATCGTTATTTACACTGCTTGCTCAAGTCGCTCCCGCTGAGGTGGTTCAGTCGCCTTGGTATGAGCAAGGTTGGTTTACTGCTGTTCTGGCGATTGCTGTTATCGTTGTGCCGTTCTTGCTGGGGCAAGTGCTCGCGAAAAACATGAAGATGAACGACTACGGCTTTCGTCTCGGCCTCGTGTTGTTCAGCGTCATCGCAGGTTCAGTCATTTGTTGGTTGGGTTGGCCGCCACGATTGGGCATCGACCTTTCGGGCGGTGTGATTTTGGTTTATGAGGTCGATCCTTCGAAAACAGGGGATCATATCGGCACGGTTGAAGATCGAATCCGCAAGCACTTAGCCGGAATTTCGGATCTTCAGGCCACAGTTACTCGCACGCCGCAAGACAAGATCGAAGTTACGCTGCCTCGAGATAATGCGGTAGAAACACACCGGGTCGAAGAAGAAATTGCGAAAGTCGGTATTGGCGACCTGAGAACGACGCTTGTGATCGAGGCGCGACCTGTTGCCGATGGGAAAAAAGTGCTGCGTTATGCCGTTCGACAGGATGCTTCGCTCGACAAAAGCGAAATGGACAAAATGGTGGGCTCGATCGGCAAGCGTGTGAATCCAGGTGGACAAAAAGAAGTCACCGTGCGGCCCAACGGCAGTGACCGCGTCGAAGTTATTATTCCACGCGTCGATCAATCAGAAATCGATGCGATTAAAGAAAAGATCAGCACCGCTGGCGCTCTCAAATTCCGCATCTTGGCGAACCGGCAGGTGCGCGATCATCAACCGTTCATTGAGCTCGCTGAGCAATCAGAAGGTCGGCAAGTCAAGGTTGGCGAAGAAGTCAAAGCAGAATGGGTCCCTGTCGATAAAGATAATTTCAAAGATTTTGGCGAAAACACCGTAACGCGAGAACCAAAGCCAGGACACCGAGAAGTTCTTGTCATGGATGACGAGTTCGACGTATTGATTGGTGATAGTCATGGCAAGTTGACTCGAGCGAACGCGAATTTTGATCCGGAAACAGGTCGGCCGTGCGTCGAGTTTGCTTTCGATTCGCAGGCTTCCAATTTATTCGGCGAGCTGACCGGTAAACACACTCCTGATCCCAACAGCGGCCTTCGATATTCATTAGGTATTATTCTCGACGACACACTCAAAACCGCACCGAATATTCAGAGCCGTATTAGCAGCCACGGGCAGATTACCGGCAACTTCACCGAAGAAGATGTGAAGATTCTCGTCGACATTTTGAATGCCGGAAGCTTGCCGGCAGCGCTTGTTAAAGTTCCCGTGGCGGAATACACGTCGAGCGCTCAGTTGGGGCAAGACACGATCAGAGCTGGCGCATACGCCATGATCATTTCGACCGCTGCGATCTTGGTGTTCATGCTCTTTTATTATCGCTTTGCCGGCTTTGTCGCTGACCTGGCGGTGCTGCTCAACGTGCTGCTCGTGTTGGCGCTGCTGATTCTCATTAAAGCTCACCTGACTTTGGCCGGCGTAGCCGGCTTGGTGTTAAGCGTGGGTATGTCGGTGGATGCCAACGTGCTGATTTACGAGCGTATGCGCGAAGAAATGGAACGAGGAGCTGCATTGCGGATGGCCATTCGCAACGGATTCGGCCGGGCCATGAGCACGATTATCGACTCGAACTTAACTACGCTGATTGTCGGTGTGGTGCTCTACGTTATTGGCACCGATCAGCTTCGTGGTTTTGCCACAACGCTTATCTTGGGCTTGATGCTCAATCTGTTCACGGCGGTGTACTGTGCCCGCGTCGTGTTTGACATCGCCGAGCGTCGCCGCTGGATCACCGATTTGAAAATGTTAAAGCTGTTTGGCCGGCCGAATTTCGATTTCGTCAAAATGGCCATGCCGGCAATTGTTATTTCGACACTATTTATCGCGGTGGGATTGGCGGGAGCGGTCTATCGAGGTGGAGGCTTGTTTGGCATCGATTTCACGGGTGGTAGTGCCGTGCAAGCGATGTTTGATAAAGAGATCGATATTGCAGACGTGCGAAAGGCAATTTCTGATTCGCCGGATTTCCCTGATGCTTCGGTAAGTGCTGTGGTCAGTGGCGATCGGACTAAAGGCGATACTCAATTCGATATCACCACTTCGAATCCTGACATTGAAGACGTTAAAAAGAAGTTGCAAGAACTGTTCCCTGGTCAATTAAAGACCCATTCGATGACGTTTACAGTGGCTGCGGCAGTGCCTGCTGGTGCGGCGCCTGCTGCTAAGGCCGCAGAGCCAGCCAGTTCTGACGCGAAATCCAATGAGAAGTCTGGCGATAAATCTGGTAAAGCAGAAGACAAAACCAACAAAACCGGAGCTACGTCGCCTGCCAGTTCTAGGTTGGATGAAGCGGCCGGTTTGATTGCTGCGAATTCACCAGATGCCATCTTGTTGGCTCAGGTTGAGAAGACGGACGCCAAAAAAGAGGGAGAAAAAACAAAGACAGCAACGGAAGAGAAGAAAGCCGAGCCAGCAAAAACGGATGAAAAAAAATTGCCAGCCACGGCAACTCCCTCAACTACTGCGCCGGTAGCCGACAAGACGAAAACCACAACAGCCGTTGAAGAAGATGTTACCACCGCAGAGTTGAAATTCCCCGATGGCATCAGCCATGCGGAGCTTGAAGCTAAGCTGTTGGCAGCAGCGAAGCAAACCGGGCAGGAAAGT
>CAZIGP010000300.1:0-5998 GCA_964538425.1 uncultured Pirellulales bacterium
TGGCAACAGTTGGGAATCAACTGGCAAAACAACCACCACCGACAACCAAGGCAAATACAAATTCGATGGCTTGCTCCCTGGAAAATATCGCGTTGCAGAAACTCAACCCACTGGTTGGATCAGCGTTGGCAGCAAGCCCGGTACGGTCGACGGAGTCACCAACGGTATCACGGTCAACCCTGACACGCTGAGCGAAATTGTCATGCTCGGTGGCGAAGACGGTATAAATTACGACTTCGGCGAAGTACTGCCGGGTATAATTCGGGGCCGAGTCCATGCCGATCCGGAAGGTGATTGCGAATTTGGACCAGAAGATTATCCGCTGGAAGGTGTGATCATCGACCTGCTCGATGCCAACGGTAACGTCATTGCAACAACCACCACGGACAAAGACGGTTACTACGAATTTAAAAATCTCACACCCGGTATCTACGGTGTGAAAGAGCGCCAACCCAACGGCTTCTTCCATGGCGGGCAAGATGTCGGTACCGCCGGTGGTATCGAGGCTGGGCCAGACTTGCTGACGCAAATCAATATCGGTTCCGGCACCGTTGGCGAGGACTACGATTTCTGCGAACGCATTCCCAACAGTATTAGTGGTTATGTCCATGCCGACCCGGAAGGCGATTGCATCATCGGTCCGAACGATATTCCGCTTGAAGGTGTGCGAATCGATTTACTCGATGCCAACGGCCAAGTAATTGCGACCACATTCACCGATGCCAACGGCTTCTACAAATTCAACGGTCTCGCGCCGGGAACTTACGGCGTGAAGGAACATCAACCATCGAACTATCTCGATTTCGATGAGCACGTCGGATCGCTGGGCGGCGAGATCAGTGGCAACGACTTGATGACCAAAATTGTCCTCGTATCCGATGATCACGGCGTGCATTACGATTTCTGCGAACTGCTGCCTAATAGCATCAGCGGATATGTTCACGCCGATCCCGAGGGTGACTGCGAAATCGGCGAAAAAGATATTCCTCTGGCTGGCGTGAAAATCGAGTTGCTCGATAAAGATGGGAAGGTTATCAAAACTACCTTCACCGATGCCAATGGATTTTATAAATTCGACAACCTCGGTCCCGGCACTTACAGCGTACGAGAGTACACGCCCAGCGGTTATATCGACTTCGATGAACACGTTGGTTCGCTGGGTGGAAAAATTGGCGGCAACGATTTGCTGACCGAGATCGTGGTTCTATCCGACGATCATGGCGTGCATTACGACTTCTGCGAATTATTGCCTAATAGCATCAGCGGATATGTTCACGCCGATCCCGAGGGAGACTGCGAGATCGGCGAAAAAGATATTCCGCTTTCGGGCGTGAAAATCGAATTGCTCGATAAAGATGGGAAGGTTATCAAAACTACCTTCACCGATGCCAATGGATTTTATAAATTCGACAACCTCGGTCCCGGCACTTACAGCGTACGAGAGTACACGCCCAGCGGTTATATCGACTTCGATGAACATGTGGGCTCGCTCGGCGGCAAGGTCGGTGGTAACGATCTGCTAACCGAAATCGTGCTGCTCTCCGACGATCACGGCGTCCACTACGATTTCTGCGAATTGATTCCTAACAGCATTAGCGGCTACGTCCATGCCGACCCAGAGGGCGATTGCGAAGTCGGACCTAACGATATTCCGCTCAAAGGTGTCGTTATTGAATTACTCGACGCCGATGGAAAAGTCATTGCTACGACAAAGACCGATGCGAATGGTTTCTACAAATTCGACAATCTCGGTCCTGGGACGTATGGAGTTCGAGAACGACAACCTGAAGGTTACTTCGATGAAGGTGAACACGTTGGCTCTCTAGGCGGTGTGAATTCATCCAACGATGTGATCACCCAAATCGTTATGCTCTCTGACGATCACGGCGTCCACTACGATTTCTGCGAGTTGTTGCCTAACAGCATTAGTGGTTTTGTACATGCCGATCCGGAGGGGGATTGCGAAATTGGAGCTAAAGACATCCCTTTGAAAGGCGTGCGTATCGATTTGCTTGATTCAACAGGCAAGATCATCGACACCACATTTACAGACAAAAACGGCTTCTATAAATTCGACGGCTTGCCAGCCGGCACGTACAGTGTACGGGAGCATCAACCATCCGGATATTTTGATTTTGATGAACACGTCGGGTCGCTGGGAGGCAAGATCGGTGGCAACGATTTACTGACTGAAATCGTCGTGCTATCGGATGACCATGGTGTTCATTACGATTTTTGCGAACTACTGCCCAATAGTATCAGCGGTTTCGTGCACGTCGATCCTGAAGGTGATTGCGAAATTGGCCCTAAAGATATTCCGCTAGCTGGTGTAAAAATTGATTTGCTCGACGCCAATGGCAATGTGATCGACACGACATTTACTGATAAAAACGGCTTCTATAAGTTCGATAATCTAGCCCCGGGAACCTATGGCGTATTTGAACATCAGCCTTCGAAGTATTTCGACGAAGGAGAGCACGTTGGTTCTCATGGCGGCGTAATTAGCAAGAACGATACCATCACGCAAATTGTATTGCTGTCAGCAGACCACGGTGTGCAGTATAACTTCTGCGAGCTACCGGGCGGCAAGATTTCGGGTTATGTATTTCAAGACGGACCGGCGATCGGCGTTGTGCCTGGACAATCGCGTCCTGCACCGGAAGACGTTCGTGACGGCAAGCGAACTTCGGACGACAAGCCTATCTCCGGTGTTCGCGTGCTGCTCTACGATACCAATGGCAATCCAATTCTCGATGCCAAAGGGAAGCAGCGATTTGCCATTACTGACTCAAAGGGCTATTACGAATTCGCCAATTTGCCGGCCGACAGCTATTTAGTTTATCAGATTCAACCGGAAGATTACGTCGATAGCATCGACACGCCTGGCACCACAGGCGGTTTGGCGATCAATCACCGCTTAGCGCCTTCATCCATCCCGACACTGCCATTCGCTCACGAATTCAACGTGATCGCAAAAATCTCTTTGGATGTCGGTGAACATTCGCGAGAAAATAACTTCAGCGAAGTGATTTACGTGACAACACCGCTTATTCCACCAATCGAACCGCACAACCTGCCGATTCCGCCGCTCTTCTCGCCAACCGGGCTGCCGCAGCCGATTCCTGAATTGAATACACTGTTGCCGCAGTTATACTACCGCCCTTACTTGGATGGCTCGGACGGAATCGGCTACACCTGGCATCTTAGTATTGTCGATGCGGGCTATCCTCGCGGAATGTTGCCGCAGGCTGTAGCCATGAACCTTGCATCGATCAGCTCCGCTGCTTGGTCGAAGATGACTGTCACCGCTGGCGAATGGATTTTGCAAGACGCGAATGGAGAAGAAATCCGTCGCAAAACAATCGCAGTGAAAGATGCTATTCCGCTGGCCGGCGATTTCAACGGCGACGGTGCGATGGAACTCGGTCTATACGCCGATGGCGAGTGGTTCGTCGATCTGAATGGCAACGGCAAATGGGATGCCGGCGATTTGTGGGCCAAGCTTGGTACGCGAGAAGATAAGCCGGTCGTCGGCGATTGGGATGGCGATGGCAAAGACGACATTGGTATTTATGGTCCGGCTTGGGCTCGCGATCCAATTGCCGTGCAAGCCGACCCTGGATTGCCAGATCCGCTCAATAACATAACCGGCAAAAAGAAGAACCCACCGCCGATGGAAGACGAGGCCGCACTCGGTCGTCGCAAATTGCAACGCGGTGCTACTGGCCAGGTTCGTGAAGACTTAATCGATCACGTCTTCCACTACGGTACACCGATCGATCGACCGATTGTCGGCGACTGGACTGGTGACGGTCTGCGGCGCATTGGCATTTTCCATAATGGCCAGTGGCATCTCGATGTTGATGGCGATGGACGATTTGGCCCTAATGACTTGCAAGTTAGTTTTGGCGCCAGTGGCGATATTCCGGTCATCGGCGATTGGAACGGCGAGGGCATTGAACGCATTGGCGTCTTCCGTGGTGGCAAGTGGATTCTTGATACCAATGGCAATAACATGCTTGACGGCCAAGACAAAGTCGTTCAGCTTGGCCAGGCTGGTGATAAACCGGTTGTTGGTGACTGGAATGGAGACGGCCGCGACGAAGTTGGCGTTTACCATTCCACGACGGTCAGCAGCAACACCAACGACGCAGTCGCCGAAGCCTCTGCCGAAGGTGTGGAAGAGACGACCATCGAATAATATTGCCTTTGTCAAATCGTTAGCGACTGTTGCAAAACATGCTCGCTTCGTTTTCGGAAAAGAGCGGGCGGAGGTTGCTTCGCGCTGAGTTGCACGGCGAACGGCTAACCGATGACAGATCCTCCGCTACAATAGCTGCATGTCGACACTCTACCCACTTCGCTTTGAACCTGTCTTCCGCCGTTATATTTGGGGTGGGCGCAAGCTGGCCACAATGCTCGGCAAAGACATCGGCCAGGAAACGTGCGCCGAAAGCTGGGAAATTGTCGATCGGCCTGCCGATCAAAGCCACATTTCCTATGGACCACTGGCCGGTAAAACGCTTGGTGAAATAGTGCGCGATCACGGCGAATCTCTTTTCGGCCGTCACCACCCGCAATCGCAATTTCCGCTCTTATTAAAATTTCTCGATTGTGAGAAAACACTGTCGGTGCAAGTTCATCCCAGCGACGAACAAGCCGCCCAGCTCAATCCTCCCGATTTAGGTAAGACGGAAGCATGGGTCGTTTTGTCGGCCGAATCCGATAGCCTCATCTATGCTGGTTTGAAACGTGGCTTTGACCGTGCCGCTCTCGAGCGCGAATTAAATCGTGGAACGTGCGACTTATGCCTGCATCGCTTCGAGCCGCAGCCCGGCGATTGCATCTTTTTGCAAGCTGGCACAGTACATGCCTTAGGCGCGGGACTGGTAATGCTCGAGATTCAACAAAACAGCGATGCCACACTGCGGCTGTTCGATTGGAACCGTCTCGGCCCCGACGGCCAACCACGACCGCTGCACATCGAGCAAGGACTCGAGGTAATCGACTACAACCGCGGCCCGGTAAATCCTCAAAAACCGCAGCCTACCGATCGTAAGCACGTCACACGGTTGGTGGACTGCGACAAATTCATTCTTGACCGCTGGCAGTTTATCGAACCCGTGCGCATCGGCGGCGACAACCGCTTTCACGTGATCGCCATCCTGCACGGAGCAGTGGACCTCATCGGTGATCCGTCACAAAAAACCTTGCAGGTGGGCCAGACCATGCTCTTGCCCGCCGATCATCCTCGCTGTTTCCTCGACCCGATAGGTGCAACCACACTGGTCGACATCTATCTGCCGTAAAAGAAGCTAGAGACTAGGGTTAAGCATAACAGTGTGCATTCTCTGCTAGCCTTTACTCCTAGGTGCCCTTCAAAATCAGCCTTGACGTGGGGCGCAGCCCTCGTTATTCTCCCGTCCTCTTCTCGCCCGTGCTATCACTTTGAGGATTTGCGATGGATCGCTTTCGCTCTTTTCGTGCATCGACTTTTGCGGCCTTTTCTTGCGTTGCCGTTGTTTGCCTATCCATTGCAGGTTGCAATTGGATCTCAGTATTGACGTATGCCATTAACCCCAACGACATCCCGGCAAAGTTCAAAGGCTTGGAGGAAAAACGTGTCGTTATTGTTTGCCGACCCGTGGTGGAATTGCAGTTCTCAGATTCTGGAGTGCCACGCGACCTAACTCATGCAGTAAGCATGCTCTTACAGAAAAAAGTGCGCAAAATCAATTTAGTTGACGAGCGCGAAGTGGCCGAATGGACCGACGAAAATAGTTGGCACAATTTCAGCGAAGTTGGCAAAGCAATGAAGGCTGATATGGTCATTGGCATCGACCTCGAGCAATTTCAGTTACATCAAGGGCCTACGTTGTTCCAAGGCGAAGCAATGCTGAATGTCGTGGTGTGCGATATGCACGATGGTGGCCGACAAGTATTTTCACAACCGCTTTCTCGAGTTCGATTTCCTCCGCATACGCCAATTCCTGCGGCC
>CAZIGP010000301.1:0-3966 GCA_964538425.1 uncultured Pirellulales bacterium
CAAGTCTAATCGGCTTTCTTCGCTAAGCTTGGTTTCCGGTTGCGGTGCAGCAATTTGCACGGGAATTGCTGGCGGAATTCTCAATTCAACGCCAATCGGAAGTACGTCGGGATTGCTCAGTACATCACGGTTGTACTGGTATAACTCTAAGTGGCGATCTGCCTGACCTAAATAGCGTTCGGCCAAGCGTGCTAGTGTGTCGCCATCGATGATTAGATGCGACTTTTCTTGACTATCCAGTTCAACAAGCGGATTTATCGCATTTGTTGTCGGCGGCGATTGTGAAGAAGAACTGCCGGTTTGGGTAGATGTAGAAACGGGCGATGATTTTGGAATGTATTGGTTGTCTGGTTTTCCACCATCAAGAGGAAATATTTGCTGGTCCAACTCAGCTAAGGCTTTCGACATGCTGTGCGAAGTGCTGTCGACTTTGTTTTCAATTTGACCATCCAGAGATGGAGTTGCTTGAGTCGTTGATGGGGGGCTAATTCCCGAAAAAAAGCTGCTGGAATCGGGCGGGGTCGTCCCGGTGATGGAGTCAGCCCCAGTTTCTTTTGGTTTCTTAAACTGCAAAGCGAGGGCCGCACCACATAGCACGGTAGCAACTGCTAGTAGAATTACCCTTCGCCGATTCACAGGAACTCTCCGTAAATCCTGATCCAAATTGAGTGCATACTCTGACATTATCCTGGTATCGGTTGATGCCTGCCCGGGGACTTGCTGAGACGAAGGCAAGATCAAAGGTTGCTCATTCTGGAGTCCGGATAGCCGTTTTAAGCCATATAATCGTGCGCTCGCGCTGGTTTGTTTTGCCTCGGATAGATTTTGAATTTACTAACAAACCCGCGAGTTTTGGGATTTTGGTATTAATTAATGGCGGAAGACTGCCACCTAACGCTAACTAAAAATCCTCCGATTTTACCTAGCTTGCCCGTTTGCCTTGCCCATTTTCACTTATTAGACTTAGGTTTATATGAATTCACTGGAAATTAGCTGAGAAATTTCTTCTCAGTTCGATTCTCTGGCAAGCTTTTTTGCTTTTCCATTTTTGAATTAGTGCGACCACCTTTCGCGAACAAGAAGAATATTGCCATGCGCTGTTACCTGACTGCTGTTTTGCGACTTAGCGTTGCCTCTTGCATGCTTCTAATGAGCGAGCATTTGTTGTTTGGGCAAGGAACGTTGACCACCCAGCAAACACAAGCGACTCTCACTACGCAGCAGACACATACCACTCAGACAACACAAACGACACAGACCACTCAAACACAGACTACTTTGGTGAGTGCGTCTGGTGTGGCAGGCGTTGTGGTTGACGCCCAGGGTGTTGTACGCACGGAGTTTTTCCCAGACCACACAGGCCAATTGATGCGACAGCGTTTGGCTGCGGCGCGAGCGGTGCTTTCCGCGAATAATCCCAAAGTTGCCACTCCTAGTGCATTGCGAAAGATTTCGCTCAATCGTTTAGAAGCGGCTGTTAATGAGAAAATTGCTGCGGGATTGCCCATCACGGAAGAAATGAAGTATCTCGCAGGTCTTACCCGTGTCCAATATGTGTTCTATTACCCTGAGACCAAAGACATTGTCATTGCTGGACCGGCGGAAGGTTGGATGCCCGATCTTTCGGGACGAGTACGCGGGATCAATTCGTTCCGGCCCGTTGTTGAATTGGAAGATTTGGTGACTGCTCTTCGTGCTTTTCCGCCCGCAGCAAAAAAACATCCTCTGATTAGCTGTTCCATTGATCCCACGCCGGAAGGTTTGCAAAGAATGCAGACGTTTTTGAGGGAATTTGGCTCTCGTGCTACTCCAGACGATACGCAATTTATTGTCACTAAGCTGAAAGAAAGTCTTGGTTTGCAATCAGTGCGAATCACAGGGATACCAGCCTCGACCCACTTTGCGCAGATATTGGTTGAGGCCGATTATCGAATGAAGCTCATTGGCATCGGTCTGGAACGCCCGCCGATTAAAAAATTCGCTAGTTATGTCGATCGTGCAGCGGGTGGTGCAATTTCGCGCAATGCTCTGCAACGTTGGTATTTTGTACCAGATTACCAATGTGTTCGAGTGGCCGACGATCAACAGGCTATGGAGCTGGTGGGAGACGGTGTGAAACTCGTGAATGCCGATGAGTTGGTTCGCACGGATGGCACCCGAACGAAATCGACAGGTGTCGACGCTGCCAGCCGGGCGTTCACCGAAGCGTTTACTAAGCGATTTCATGAACTGGCATCCGTCTCACCTGTCTATGCTCAACTACGGAACTGCATCGATTTGGCGGTAGCTGCCGCGTTCATTCAAGACCGAGACTACTATGCCAAAGCAGGCTGGAACATGCCGTTGTTTGGCGATGAATCAAGCTACAAAGTAGAGACGATGACTGCGGCTCAGCAGGTTGAATCTGCCGTTAACAGCGTATGGAAGGGTAATCGATTAGTTACGCCTATCGGCGGTGGCGTCCAGATTTCTGCCCGTGATGCACTTAAGCCTGATAACTTACTGACCGATGAAGGCGGCAAGGTTGAGAAGGTGCATCAAAGCGTCGATCTCAGCAAGCTTGGCGAGGGGCAGTGGTGGTGGGACTAATTTGTTTGATTCTGAGCGAGTCAAACGGCTGAGATTTCCCAGCAATTAGTCAACTCGTCTTGTAATCCACTAAGACAACTCGCACGTCGCAAACATTGGTGTGAGTTGGGCCTGTTTTGATGAGTGCGCCGAGTGGTTCGAAGAAATGATAGGCATCGTTGCGTCGTAAGAAATCTGCCGCATTCAGTTTAAGGCGATCGGCCTCTTCGATTACCTTTTCATCTAAATATGCTCCGGCTGCATCCGTTGGGCCGTCCTCGCCGTCGGTGCCACCGGAGAGAATTGCAAAATGCTTTGTATTGTGTTTTTGTGATTCTACGGCGGAGGCTAGAACTGTTTGCTGATTTCTTCCGCCTAATCCTCGTTCATTTTCTGGCACCAATTTCACGGTGCATTCGCCGCCACTTACATAGCAGATTGGGTTTGGCCAATGAGTTTTTTGCGGCAAGATTGCATACTTTGCTAACGTAGCTCCCATGTTTTCGGCAGATCCTTCTGGGCCGTCGGCCGAGGTCGGGTAGGCATCGTAACCTAGTTGTTTTGCTTCTGCGGCAGCTCTTTCGACAGCCGTTTGGTTATTTCCGATCACCAAATTAGCTACTGGTCGATGTAGGCGTAGATTGTGAGTGTGTTCGTTTTTGCGTTTTTTCAAAACATTAAAAACTGTGGCAGGAATTTCGGGCTCCGTCGCGTGAAATTTGTTCAACACATCCAGCGCATCTTGTGGCGTGGAAGAATCGGTTACGGTCGGTCCTGAGGCAATAAATTCGAGCGGGTCGCCCAGTACGTCGGAGATTATAAGGGTTATTAACCGGCCTGCTTGGCAGGCATTCGCCAAACCACCACCCTTAATTCGGCTAAGTTGTTTGCGAACCGTGTTGAGTTCTGTAATTTCAGCGCCGGCTGCGCTTAAAAATTTCGTTACCGCTAGCTTATCCGCGAGTGAAATGCCGTGAATTGGAGCTGGTAAAAGTGCCGATCCACCGCCAGAAATGAGTGCTATGCAAAGGTCTTTTGGGCCTAATTCGCCGACAACTTTTAGAATCTGTTCGGTTCCTTCGACGCCTTCCGCTGTCGGTTCATTTTTTCCAGCCGGACGTGCCGCGTGCAAACGAATGTGTTGCAAAGGTCGCACACAATCGGCCGGCACATTAACCCAGCCCATCAATCGCTTTTGCTCCATTAGGGCTGGCCCTAAGATGTCTTCAAGCGCTGCCGCCATTCCTGCTCCGGCTTTACCAGCACCGACGACTGCGATTCGTCGCACGGCATGCAAGTCGATTGATTCTTGTTCTTCGTTTGATCTCCCAAAGATCTAGCGGTGCCTTTCCACTCGCACATTGTCCCGCATCAACCGTTCCGATCGTACAGCTTCTA
>CAZIGP010000301.1:3976-5378 GCA_964538425.1 uncultured Pirellulales bacterium
ATCTGCAGGGCATGGGCACGAAGTTCTAATGGGGTGCGAGGCATCGTTCCAACTACTTCTTCAGCGTGCTGATCCAAATAAACGGTTGACTTGCTTCGTCGACGCGAATTTCGCATTTCAAACCTACTTGAAATAATAGCCGGTCGATGATGCGCCGGTAGTAGGTTTTGCCGGCCGGAAGTTTGACCGGCTTTTTTAGGTCAATGCGGTGCCGCACCAGGTTGTTGTGATCGAATAAAAGCGGCGCTTTGAGGCGGCCTTGAATGGCAGTCATTGCTTCTGTTGCCGGCACATCATCGATTTCGACATTGATAAACTCAAAGAGCATCGGCATGAGATCTCGATCTTTTTTCCCCTCTGGCGGCCAGCCGATGGGCCATGATGCGCCGCCGGCTTTGGCCGGCAACATTCGTAATTCTATTTTGCCGGCAGAGAGTTGCGGAGTTAGTATTGCGCCGGCCGGACGAGCTATTGCTGCGAGTGCTGTGCCGGCCGTGAGATCCTGCAATTCATCGCGCACCGGATCATCCGCAAGTAGTGCGTTATCGACGGCTGGATCAATCATCAGCGGCAACTTTAATTGATTACGAATTTGCTCGATTGCTTTTTGTGGCGCCATGCCTTTGGTCGCAAACCCTACGCGGGTTGCCAATGCCGTGCGAACTTCTGCAAATTGTCGCGGAGTTAAACCAAAGATACTTGTGGGCTGCCCAAGATTTTCTGGTCCCGCGCTGGTGATGCTTGCCAACCATTTAGCCAGCTTCTCTCGATCAGAAAGAGCAAACTGCCCGCCGGGTGTGATCAAGGCTCCACGATTGTTCATTTGAACTGTGATTTGGTACTCGGCAGTTTCTCCATTTCCGCTGGCTTTTATGGCGATGCGCTCACCAGGCTGTGCTCCGCGAAATCGGGCATTGGTGACTCCAAGCTCTGCCAGCAACTTGGTCCACTGCTGGGCTGACGTGTTGGTAGATAAGCCCGGTTCTGCAAGCACTTCCATTTCAATCTGAGGTTTGGCGTTTGCCAGCGTAGTGAAGGAGATTACCGTAGCTAACGCGAGAAATTGAAGCACAAGTTGTTTTAAATAATGCTGCATAGCACGAATATACCATATCGCTATTGTTAGGCAGGAAGGGCTTTGTGAATTACAAAAGAGACGTGAAAATCCCTCTTTAAACAAGCGCAGAAATTCGACGTGTAGTAAGATAGAATGGCAGCAATTTGTTATTCGCTTCGTGAGGGTTCTTTTCGCTAAGGGCAATGGATGTCGGCTGAAGCGTTGCTGATTGAGCAGATTCGTGCCGCCGATGAAGCAGCATGGGGTGAGTTTATTGCGCGCTACGAAGGTCGATTACTGGCCTTTGTTGAAAGCCGATTAAGAAGACGCGATGCGGCAGAAGAC
>CAZIGP010000301.1:5388-5997 GCA_964538425.1 uncultured Pirellulales bacterium
ATTGGATTTCTCACTAGCTTGCCAAATTATGATGCCAATCGTTCCCTAGAAAGCTATTTATTTTCCATTGCCGCACATAAGTTAACTGATTATTTGCGTCGCGAAGGGCGTCGCCCGGCCTTACCACTTTCCGCGGGTGAATCAACCGATGGAGAATGGAATTTGCCTGCGAATGATCGATCGGCAAGTGCTATTTGCCGTAGCGGCGAACGGCGTGAATTGGAAGCGGAGGCATTATCCGTTACGATGCGTGAACAAGTCGAGCGCTGGAGAAATCGCGGGGAATGGTGGAAGGTGAAATGTGCCGAACTGCTTTTTGTTCGCGGTTGGGCCAATAAAGATGTAGCAGAGAAGCTTGATATTTCTGAGCAGCAAGTCGCGAATCAAAAGTTTGATTTTATCGCACGAATGAAATCGCTCCTGGTGCGGCAAAATTTGTCGACCGATGTGTTTCCGGAACTAAGTGAAGACGAATAATGTTTAGTGCAACAGAACTTGCTGCATATCTTGACGAAGCCTTACCCGTAGAAACGATGGCGGCGATCGAGGCGGCATTGCGGAACGATTCTGGACTGACTGCACGGCTGGCAGAGATCGCAGCCTGTCGAG
>CAZIGP010000302.1:0-5995 GCA_964538425.1 uncultured Pirellulales bacterium
CCAGGCAATTCTCGCAGCACGATATAACCAAGCTGCGTCACAAAGCTGGCATCGGTCGGAGCCTTTGGCAATGATCGGCCGAGCAAGTTGATCCAAAACATCTGCGAAAGATCGACGTTGTTGAGCACCTCGACCTTATGGGAATCCCACTGTTCGAAAGGACCAAAAATATTCCAGTTCGGTCCGCGCAAAAACGTCCCCAGAATAATCAGCGTTACCCACAGTTCCAAAAAGCCAAACTGAAACACCAAGTAACTAAACTTACGTTGTTCAATCGTGTAATAACCGTTGCCAAGCTTGTTGAAGTCGATGTACGGAATCGCCATCAATCCGGCAATGATCATGCTCGGCAGCACCACGCCGGCATACCACGGATCGTAGTAGACCAACATTTCTTGCAGGCCGAGGAAGTACCAAGGAGCCTTGGAAGGATTCGGCGTCTTCACACTGCTGGCGGGTTCTTCGAGCGGGGCTTTAAGTGCGATCGCCCACACCAACAACAGCGCTGTAAGGGCAACCATGCAAATCAGCTCGGTGTAAACCAAGTCAGGCCAAACCAGCACTTTTTCGTCGTCCAGTTTTTCCAGCGGCACTTCTCCGCGCGCAGCTCGCTCGTCGTTCAGCACAGCACGATAAGCGCCAAGCCACGTGAAATAACCGAGCAAGAAAATCATGGCCACGATCGGCACGTTATCAGGCTTAGTAACGATTTCGGCAAAGCTTCGGTCGGCGATGGAAAGGCCCATCGCCAGCAAGGTGACGTTGAACAAAGTCCAAGCCACCATCGGTTGCACAAAGAACTTGCGAAATACGAACAGCACCAAGAGCAGCGCCGACGTACCGAGCGTGTAAATCGTTGGCCCCGTGGCCAAATTCACTTTGTCTTTAATCCACTGCGACAACTGCGGTACAAAGTTGATATCGCCGCTCATGGCAAATGCCGCCAGGATCACGTACACGCCGCCCACAACTGCCCAAAAGATTCCACTGCCGACATCGTCTTTCCTTTGCCACAGATACAACGCCATGATCGAGTTCATCACGGCCAAGCATATGTAGTAGCCACCGAGAAAGCCCGAAATGCTTTCCAAGTGAGCACTAATACTGCCGCCGGCCGAGGCGATGAGGGGAATAAAACTCATGATGATGGCTGCGTGATGGTCTGCAAACAAATAGGCGATGAATCAAAACAATCAATCGCAAATATTTTTAAAGTGGCCCGCTAATGCCGCCGTCTTTTCTCACTCGCCAAAAGTGAATGGCGAGCAGGAAGGCAACCACAAGCGGAATCGCAATACAGTGCAAAACGTAAAAACGGTTCAGTGTTTCTTCACCGACGAATCGTGCGCCCAGCAAACCAAATCGCGCGTCGGAAGCATTGGTGATCATGTCTTGTCCGCCAATATTCAAAATGCCTTGCAGCGGACCTTCGTGCCCCAACAGCGGCGTCGCACGGGCCATATTTGAACCCACCGTGATCGCCCAAATGGCCAACTGATCCCACGGCAGCAAGTAACCTGTAAATGAAAGCAGCAGCGTGAGCAGCAGCAAAATAACTCCCACAACCCAGTTAAACTCACGCGGCGGTTTATAACTGCCCGTCAAGAATACTCGGTACATGTGCAGCCACACGGTAATCACCATCGCGTGAGCACCCCAGCGATGCAATTCGCGCATGATGCCCAGGCTGACGACATCTCGCAGTGCCGTAATATCGTTGTAGGCCCATTCCAGCGTCGGCCGATAATAGAACATCAGAAGCACGCCCGTCACAGTCTCTGCCAGAAACAAAAAGAACGTGACGCCACCCATGCACCAGGTGTAGCTGAGCGCGATGCCTTGCTTCTTGATGGAGACGGGATGTAAATGCAGGAAGAAGTTGGTGAGCATCACCACAATCCGATTTCGCCGATCGAGCGGCATCGGATGACGGAAGACACTCTTCCAAAGTTTACTATTGCGAACTGTTTCGCCGAGAGACATTACGAGAGGCTAATTGGTTAAGGGTTAATGGTCAGGGATCAAAAAGCAGAAGCATCGGAACCATGGTTTCTAGTCCCTCAGCCTCTAGCCCTTAAACTGTCACAAAAGACGACGGATCCGTCCATTGTCCTAATTCTTCTTGAAACATCTTGCTCTTATCGATTTCCAACTGGCCGTCGTCGCTGATACGAATGGCATATCGTTCGAGCGGACGTGGAGCTGGACCTTCGAAGTTGATTCCGTCTTTATAAAAACCGCTGCCATGGCAGGGGCATTTAAATTTCTGTTCGCCTTCAAGCCAGTTTGGCGTACAACCCAGATGTGTGCACACGGTTCGCAAGGCATAAATCTGCTGTTGGCCGTTGTATTCGCCGTTTACCACCCAAACACCATTAGTGGCAACGAACTTTGTTTCCACTTGGCCTGGCGCGAAGTTATCTTTGAAGCCAACTTTGAATCGGCTGGGTGGCTCAGTGAGGATGTTGGGGAACATGAACCTTGCGACAGCCAAACCCCACAAGCTGTTGGTTAGCGCCAAGGCCGTCATGCCGACGGCGAGAGCTGAACCAAACAGAATGCCGAAAAATCCGCGGCGAGTTTCTTCATCGGCAGCAGCTTTCGCCGCAGCAGGTTTCGCATACGCCGGCTTGACCGGCATCGGCGGCACGGCCACTTTTTCTTTCGGTGGTGCTTTCGGGGCAGCTTTGACTTGGGTTGCTGCCTCGGCCTTGGTGATCGGCCCTGGCTTCGTGCCTTTTCTTGCCGCTGCCAAAATGCTGGCCGTAGAAACAGCCGCCGCCGGTTTTGCAGCGGGCTTTTCTGCAGCGGGCTTTGCCGCTGCAGGTTTTGCCGCCACTGGTTTCACTACGGGTTTTTCTGCCGGTGCTTTCGCAGCCGGAGCAGCATCACCCATTTTATTAGCTCGCGCCATCGCCAAAATGTCTTTGACATTCGGCCGCGCGCCACCAGCGACTGGCTTCGGTTTTTCGGCTGGTGTTGGGCTAGCTTCCGCAGCGGTTTCGATTGCAGCGGTTTCTTCCGCTGGCGCTGCTTCTTCAGCCGGGGCCGCTGCAGGTTTTTCTACTGGCGCAGCATCACCCTTGCCGTCTTTCTTTCGGGCCGCCGCAAGAATATCGGCGACCGACATTTTTTTCTTGTCTGACATACCGCGATTGGTTTAATTGCCTTCGAGCGGTTGCGTCGTGCAGTCACGCAGCGGCGAATTTTTTTGAAACCGCGAGCTTACTCGTTGGAGGAGCCTCCTCCAAGCCACCGGATCAACGATTTTTAACCCGCCGGCCAAAGTTTGTGACATTTTTCACGAAGTATCCCATGTTGTAGTCACATCAAGACTTTTGTCAACGGGGATCTGCCTCGGAAAGATGTTCCTAATTCATTCTAACTACCCAATTTCGTCGAATGAATCCCCTCTCGACAGGGAGAATAGACCAATTCCTCTGGCCAAGCCCACCGCATCCAAAATTGGTCCCAATTTCCCTTCAAATCACCTCCCGTTCATGGGCCTGCGATTGAACTTGCGATTTGGTAAGGTGAATCATCATACCCCGCGAGGATTGCATTCATGAATATTTTGATTGTCGGCAACGGTGGGCGCGAACATGCTTTGGCGTGGAAGATCAAACAAAGCCCACGAGCAGAACGAGTATTTGTTGCACCAGGTAACGCTGGTACGGCAATCGATGCAGAAAATATTGATATTCCTGCGAATGATTTTTCGCGGTTGATCAAGTTTGCCAAAGAAAACAACATTGGCTTAACCGTGATTGGTCCCGAAGCGCCGCTTGCTGCGGGCATCGTCGATGCCTTTCAGGCCGAAAAACTTCGTGTCTTCGGTCCCACCAAAGATGCTGCCGAATTAGAAGGCAGCAAAGTGTTTTGCAAAAACTTGCTCCGGCAAGCCGATGTGCCCACCGCCGACTATCAAGTCTTCCGCGATGGCCAGCGAGCCATTACTTACTTGACCGATCGTGAAGATGTTCCCGTCGTCGTCAAAGCCGATGGTTTAGCGGCTGGCAAAGGGGTGTTTGTTTGCAAAGGGCGCGCAGAAGCAATCGACGCAGTCAACCGAATTATGAAAGAAAAAGATTTGCGAGATGCCGGCAAGCAAATCATTTTGGAAGAACGACTCGACGGTCAAGAAGCAAGCGTGCTAGCCATCACCGATGGCCGCACCATCATTACACTTCCTCCAGCACAAGATCACAAAGCTGCATTCGATGGAGACACCGGCCCAAACACTGGTGGCATGGGTGCCTATTGTCCTACGCCGTTATTGACAGATGCCGATCTGCGCAAAGTGGAAGAGCAAGTCCTCGTGCCAACCGTTCATGCTATGAAGCGGCTGCGTCGTCCGTTCCGCGGTATCTTATATGCCGGAATGATGATGACCAACCAAGGTCCGAAGGTCTTGGAGTTCAACGTTCGTTTTGGCGACCCCGAGTGCCAGCCGCTGTTAATGCGATTGCAGAGCGACATCGTCGAATTACTGGATGCGGCCGTGAATGACCAGCTCGATCGGGTTGAGCCGCCGACGTGGGATCCACGGCCATCGGTGTGCGTGGTGATGGCCAGCGCCGGTTACCCTGGCCCGTACGAACGTGGTTTACCCATCCGCGGCCTCGAGGAAGCATCCAAAGTACCGGATGTCAAAGTGTTTCATTCCGGCACAGCAACCGCGGACGGAAAAGTCGTCACTAACGGGGGCCGAGTCCTTGCGGTTACAGCGCTAGGTAATACCATCCCTGCGGCCAAGCTTTCAGCTTATACCGCAATCAAACAGATACGCTGGGAAGGCGCCTGGTGCCGCAAAGACATTTCCGATAAAGCGCTCCAGTACGGATTATAAAGCGAAGCTGAGGAAAAATTGCTGAATTCGCACTATGCTGCTGCTTGTCCAATTCTTTCCGCAGGCATAGGCATCGCTTGATTTGCGTAATGTCGCACAATCAAATCATTTTGTAGCCACAATAGCTTATTGAAGGCGCGTAGCGTTTTTGCTTGAGCTTCTGCGTCCAAATTCAAGCTGAGGATGGTTGAAGTCAGCGCATCGGAAACAAATCCCAACAAAGCGTTCATCTGTACCAGCGGCACGTTCAGATCCTTGCTCCCTGCCTGCGGCGTGTGCATTTTGCCGACCATATCCAGGTAGCCGACCATGCTGTTGTTGTACGGTCGCGTGACGAGTGCCGCCAAATAACGGGCTAAGTGTTGTTTGCGGAACTCAATCATTTCATGCTGTTGTGTTAGCGAATCGATATTCTCTGGAACATTGCCCCGATAGCCAGATTGCCTCGGGACAAAATGCCGTTTGGTGGCGTCATAACTAAACAATTTGTCGTAAACCGCATCAACTAATGCCGGCACAAGAGGGGCCAAATATTGAGCCGCCCCATGAATTGCCGCCACATCATCGGGAGTAAATTCCATAAACTCGGTGAGATAACCAAAACGATAAGCCAAATCGGTTTCCAGGCGTGGTTCGTCAATGCGCTTCATGGTAATTTGCTCCGTGAGTTGATGACAAACAAATCAGCAGATCTAAATTGGACTTTTATATCCAATTTATGTATCGTCAGGATAGCTGCTTAAAATTGGATGTCAATATCCAATTTTAGAAAATGAGGAGTTGCCGATGCTATCACAAACCGTCGAATATGCTTTGCGTGCCGTCGTGTGCGTGGCAGCCGAATCGCCGCAAGCGTGTACGACGCAGCAAATTGCGAAAACCACTCGCGTCCCCAAAGCCTATTTATCGAAGGTGCTCCAGTTATTAGTTCGCGGCGGAATATTGCATTCTCAGCGGGGCATCGGAGGTGGTATCACACTCGTTAAACCACCTGACAAACTCAGCATCCTCGAAGTGGTCACGGCGGTTGATCCGATCCAACGAATTCATGTTTGCCCATTAGGCCTGAAAGCACATGGCGTGCGGCTGTGTCCATTGCACAAACGGCTGGATAACTCGCTGGCCGCAATGGAAGAAGCTTTCGGG
>CAZIGP010000303.1:0-2875 GCA_964538425.1 uncultured Pirellulales bacterium
GTTTTTGTGATGTGCGCGCAAAAATAAAATTTTTCGCCAAAATCGTATGAAGGTTCGCGCATGGGAAACACTGTAAAACACAGTGTTTTTGCCAATTCAACTTTCAGTGAACTTTCATAGCGCCTTCTCGAGCGGTTTGCCGCGCCTCGTCATTTGCCGAACGAAAACGAGTTTTGACGTGAGAAAGGAGGCTGAAAGATCGGGCGATTAGTTGATGCTGGATGCTAGATACTCGATGCTGGATGATCTGGCCGTGCTGAAGACACAGGCCCACTACCGCGCAGCAGCGATCGTGACGGACTCATTGCTGGCCGCTGAGTGCTTTTCTAAATTGCCAAATATCACCGGCTGGGCCTTTGCAGGACTTGCCGCACCAGCGCACTGGCCAGCAGCAGTATTGTATCAAATGTACAGTATAAGGTCAAGGTGCTGTATTAAATTGCAAATGCAATACTTTTTAGTGCTGCGATTACTGACATTTTATCAAGCCGCCGCTAGCAGCTTTATTCGAGAACTGCCGAATCGAATCGATACAACCCAAATCTAATCTGAATCTTCGAGCTTTTCGAGCACCGCATTTGATTCTAAAATGTACACTTGACAATTACTGTACGTTTGATACAATCAGTTACTAACCGGGCCGTTAATTTTATTTTATAGCTAATTGCTGATGAATCTCGTAAAACAATATGTTAAGGGTTGCGGCTTGATGCAAATCTCAAAAGTTTGATTGTGGCTAATCAAAAGTAATTAAGAAAATGCCAAAGTTAAAAAGCAGGTAATGTTATGGATGTCGCGCAATTAACTGTTGAATCAAGCATAGCTACATCATCCAAAGGATGTCGCCTTCCCAGTTTGGCCGACGTTTGCAATTCGCCCAATGAATATCTCCATATAATAGATGTTGCTCTGCTGAATATCCTGTGTGCCAGCGGACTGCCAGGTGCAGAAGATTTGGAAATTGATCGATTGCTCGGTTGGCTCGACAAAGTTGCGCAACAGATCAAGCTGGAAACCGAGCGAAACTACTACAAGTTTGCCGACAACCCGGCTGTGTTCGAGTTTTCGCAAGCCAAGTTTTGCATGGTGTGTTTGGTGACGGTGTTACAACGCCAATGTGGCGTCAAGTATAATCCCAAATGGCAAAACCTCACTCCTGATCAAAACACTCCACAAGATTTTGGCATTGATGCTCGCGATGTTTTTATCCATGCGATTATTGATGGCATCGGTGGAACATGCGGCTCGCTACCGGTACTTTACGTGGCCGTGGGCCGACGGCTAGGGTATCCGTTGAAGCTCGTCAAAGCCGCCCAGCATTTATTCGTGCGCTGGGATGATCCCAACGGAAGTCAGTGGTTTCACTCTGAACAGTTTAATGTGGAAGCCACAGGACCGGGCATCCATTTTTTACCCGATGAGCATTATCGCACTTGGCCGCGCGACATCTTCGACGAGGATGTAGAGAATGGCATCTTTCTAAAATCGCTCTCGCCGAAGGAAGAACTGGCCGAATTTGTGGCGACTCGCGGGTATTGCCTGCGTTCTAACGGAAAAATTCCAGAAGCGATTGAGGCGCTCACTACAGCCCTGCAACTTGCGCCCCACAACCGTTATTTTGCCGCATCGCTTAAAAAATTGCAGATCTGGATGATGTTGCAACAGCAGGACGATGTGGGTGTATTGAATGCGCCCCCTCGCGCTGCGCAAGAACCTTCTCACGGGCCGTTTTGGGTGAAGGGCCTTGGAGGACAGGCTATTCTGGTGCAAATTCCAACCGCTGGGTCCCCGCCTTCAGCGACGATGCCCAACCTTGGCAGGCTAGTTATTAAACAAACGATTCAGTTGCCAAGCGGCCAATTTGCTAACGCTTATCTTCCCCTTCATGGCGCAGGTCCACCATTAAACGCCGAGTGGATGCGATTGAACGATGGTCGGTTTGCACTGGTTCATAAGCCCGCCAATGGTGCCGCACCGAATCTGTCTGCCTTTTCTCCATTTGAACCCACCATGAACGGCCAGCCGATTTTACCGAAAACTGATCCCATGGGCATGATTTGGACTTCCAGTGGACATGGATTTGGGCTTCCCGACAATAATCATCATTTTTTGCTGAATCAGATTCAGCACATCATCCAGAATCAATCATCCCGTCCCAGTTCACAGCAAATACCACATTTACAACCGTTCGCACTTCCACCAGGACCGGCAGTTCCGTATCTGCCTGCACCTGCTAAAAACCGACCATCACTCACCTAACGAAAGGAACTATTATGTACGCCAATCTCGGACCCGGCCAGGAAATCGCTCTCGATTCCCCATCGGCTAGCGGCATTGATTTACTCGATAGCCATCAACACGTGGCATATCTGATGAGCAGGCGAGCTGAATACCGTCATAATGAATTGGGCAATCTCTATCGGTATGTTGACGGAAATCCCGTCAATGCAGTTGATCCGAGCGGATTGGAGAAGTTCTACGTCTGTGGTCAGATCGTTGGCGCTGGCGAAGGGCTTTATAGATGTTGCGCCAGAAAGTGCGGTTGCAATCACTACGATATTTACGGCGATGAAAGTGGTAAGGTGTATCAAGGCTGGGACGGTGGCGTGACAGGATCGCAGGAGAAGGTTCCGAGTGGGCCGGGCTGGAAGTGCTATCCGTTGAAGCCCTCCACAACAAGCATGATTCCTCCGACATTACCTGGCGATTTCCCCGTATTCTCGAATAAAAAATTGAGATATGGACCTGGGAAAGGGAAGCTTTGTAAAAACGCTACTGCTGCCGAAGTCCTTGGCTGTCTTCAGGCAAAACCAAAGAGAACTGGAGACCCAGGCCCGGTGGAAAACTGTCAGACCGACTGTTATGATGCGGCGGA
>CAZIGP010000303.1:2885-5993 GCA_964538425.1 uncultured Pirellulales bacterium
TGCCTGACGGGATTCACGCCCTCAACCGTCATTACAATTCTGCCAGTGGGTACAGATTAAAGGGACTCTATCCTCGCTCTTTGCCATTTGCGCTCCGGCCTTTTCGTTTAACAACGATACGAGCTGAAGTATGCCGCTTCGTAAGCAACACATTGTGTACTTTGCGATTTTTGCAGCTTTCGTGTGTGTTTCAATCGTTTTCGGGATGGTTTACTGTGGTGTATCAACGTCCCTAAAGGCTGAACGAGCTCTGCACGCGAATTTGCTCGTGCTCGATTTAGTGCGTGAGTACGTCGTCAATCACAACGGGTCATGGCCACGATCTTGGCGAGATTTGGAAAATTTGCCGCCTCGACGGCGCTCAATGTTTCAATGGCCCGATAGTATTGAAGATGTGCAGCGTTACGTATCGGTAGACTTTGAAGCAGACCCGGACAAATTGGCGACGCAATCGGTGCAGGAGTTTGTCGCAGTGCAACCGAAGGGGCCTTGTTATCCGTATGCGTATGACGTGGCACAGTTAATCGAAGCCATCCGGCGAAGCAGAAATGGCTATCCCTCTCAGTAATCCACTCGGAAGACAGAAAATGGAGTCGGCTTGTGTACACCATGGCACGGCAGCCCCGAAGAACGTCCCGTTTACTTCATAAGTGTAGTAATTGCTCGCTTGTTCTTTAGACAAGTTGTCCCTTCGCCTGTTGTGTTTCATCGCCGCGTTACTATTACTCAGACAAAGCACCTACGAACATCGCCCTTATTTGGTGGCAATTACGATCGTGATCGCCTTTGTTTTTATATTATTTGACGATTCTTTAGTTGAATAAATGACTCGCGAACTGGTTAACCGCAGTCATGCGACCATGCTTCACGGATTGGCGGCGGAGTACAAGCTAAGAGCCGCGCCCCTTGGGTTGAAGGCCTGAAATCCGGTATAGCAGGGGTCGCGCTCGTTGAGGCAGGAATTTCAATCTTCTGTGGTATTCATTGCTCCTAATGATTGCGCCACTTCATATTGACGAAAGAATTGAGCAAATAGAGCGTATGCGCTTTGGGCGACGTCTTCAACGGGTAGTAAAGAAAATACTTCCTTGGTGCATTCTAGATTCATGGCCGCCTAGAGGCAGAAAATCGGCAGAGATGCAATTAGCCACAAGACGTGAATTTCCAAAAATGCTTTGGGCACCCTATGGCTCTGAGAGCGATATCGTTTCCATACTTCGCATCATTCAAGAACAGCTTAGCTGGCCAAACTTTTTCTTTATTCCTGATGATCCTGTGTTGTTTGTGCTAGTGGGATACGATTTCGATGAATGCTATTTGATGATCGAACTTCAAAGGAAACTCAACGTCAAATACTCCATGCACGAACTCCAAACGATTATTGACGAACGATGGCCGCTTGGCCGGTTTGTCAGTGATGTACTTGAACGAGCATTGAGACGTGACAATCTCGTAAATTAGAATACTCAACTTCGTATCAGAGAGAGGTAAATATAAAAGCGACCTTGATCGAAGAGGATCAAATGTTAAATGATGCTGAACTTTTTTATTGTGCGAATTGCCGCTGAGGGTAATTAACGTGCATTTTCGCCTCAGAACACTTCTCTATGTTATTACAGCGTGTGGAGTTATTATCGGTTGGGTTCGATTTGTATTGCTTCATAGTGCGATGTCGCCGGCAAACATCGCTGGGTACTTTTTAAGTGCGCTATGCGTGGACTTATTTCTTGCTTCACTCATCGCTGTAATAGTTGCCTTTCATAGACATGCTACGGTTGCACTTTGCATGGCATGTATATTTGTGCCGGCCTTTATATCTGCAATGATAAGCGCATCTGCCTTCGCATTCGGTGCATCTCGAACTATCAATTTATACGTAATTTCAATTGTGTTGTTAAGTTCTGTATTATGTGTGGTCGGATATTTGAGAAATCAATCTCTGGACAGCAATGGTCGTACAGAAGCTGTGTGGATTATCTACAAGTTAGCGGCGGTATTGATAATCATGGTATTTATTGGTTGTTTTATCTGGCGGTTATTTTAGTGAATTTGAAATTGCAAGCTATCTTGGCGCAGTGACCCAATGCGATGCGTTTTTTTGACAATATCCATTTAGGAATACGTAACGCAATTATCTTTGCATGATGTTTCAAAAAGTAATACCGAATAAAAGCAGACATCGGCGGAAGATAGGCTTGTTCATTGTTTCGCTTGGACTGATTATTGCTGCGTTGTTGTTTGCCTCTGCTGTGAACAACTCTTTGAAAGCAGAACATACTCTCCATGCTTACCATCTTGTGCTCGATATTACACAGATTTACTGTACGACTTACCCTGGTAAATGGCCACAAAGTTGGGACGATTTGATCGAAATTAAACCGACAAATAGTTATGCAGGGTGGCAATGGCCGGAAGAAAGGGAGAGTATTAGTAACCGAATAAATATTGATTTCGACTTAAAAGTAGACGAAGTTTTGGCAAAAAGTGTGAAGGAATTCGATGCAATCCGTCAGTTACCACCTAACTATCCTCCTGACCCTCAAATGGTCGAGCGATTTCTTAATGCAATTCGGAAAGCGCCGAAAGAGAACTAAACGAGAATAGGGAAACAGAAAGTAGTTTTCAACTATTTAAGGGCGTCCTGTAATTCAAAACATCGAAATTCCTTATACGCCAAAAACTTCAAGATGCTAATAGCATACTCAACCGAAGCGAGCCAGCATCCAGAATTAGGTACCACCGAGATCACCGGCCGTTTAAAAGCCGACAAGTACGCGCTTGTGCGCGATTGCTGCAAAGCGCCATGAAATGGGCTTTAACCCGCGCGGGATGAGCGCGTTTTTTGGCTTGCTCACTTAGTCCGTCGATCTTTGCCTTCAAGTTGGCTTGGTCGGTTACTGCGCCGTTTTTAGAGGAGACAATTCAGGTGATAGTTTCTTGAGCCGGAAATTGCGGAATTCAACTTTCATTGGTGGTCCGACGTGAACTTGTACGCCGAGCAATCCTTCAAACTTCCTATTCGTCGAATCATCGTCGACCACCAGACTCATCACATGGCCGTTTAGCATGTGGATCAAGGTATTGCTGACGCCGACGTAGTCGTCGAGC
>CAZIGP010000304.1:0-5992 GCA_964538425.1 uncultured Pirellulales bacterium
TAAGTCTTTAGCATGAGCAAGGACGATATGGGGATGCAGAAGATCGAGTGAGCGACGCAGAATTAACTCTTGCATCTGGTCGGTTTGTCCATGAACCAAATTGGCGCCGTCGAATACGACTTTAAGTCGCGGTGAGCCGATTTCTTCAAGCAATCGGACGGCCTTCTCAGCAGTATCGATCACATTGGCAGGTTCCGGCTCGAAGGCTAAGATAACCCCTGTATGGGCAGTTATCTCGAGCAATCGATTTATCGATTTCACAAGGTCCATCCATGCATAAACTGAATGGTTGTCGGGATGCGCGCACCACATGTTTTGGGGATCACGTGTACCCGTACAAATAGTTATCACGTGTGTTCCCATCATTTGGCAATTTTCCGCGAGAATGCGTAATCGCTCAAACGAGGCTTGTCGTTCGATTGGATCGGGATGAATTAAGTTGAAAGTGCCAGACACAGCAGACATTGTGATTCCGTGGGAATGACACTCTCTTGCAATTTGTTCGCATAATCCGGCAGGAATATGATTTGGCAAGGTCGACAATCCAGCGCATGCCAGATTGAATTGCACATAGTTAAAACCATGTGAGCGAACTGCGTCGAAGACGTTTTGCAACGTTGGCCGCGCAAACGTTTTGGCAAAAATGCCAATCTTCATAAGACACCTCCTGTCATCGCTTGCAAATCTTCGGCTTGGCCGGTTTGCACGGAACGGGCAATTGCAACCATTGCACGCATCGCTGCTAGTCCATCATCAATGCTCGCCCCACATTGCGGAGACTTGTGGAAAATGGTGTCGGCAAAGCTTTCAATCTGAAGCTTGTAGGTATAGCTATCCTCCCCCAATGGACGACGGAACTGACGATCCTTGGCCGAGAAGCATTCCACAACACTAGCTTTGTGGTACCACGGTAAGAAGATTTTTCCCGCAGCGCTTCCCCCTTCGCCATAAACTTGAAAACCCTCTTCGAAATCTCCTCGAACAGCGACTGTCAGGTCGAGGTGTCCCAGGCTACCGTCTGCAAAATCGAGGTCAATAAACCAGCAGTGGGCTCCAAAACGTTCCAGATGACGAGCTCGAATTTTTACGATCTCGCCCCCCAAGAATCTTGCACTATCGACTAGATGACTACCGTGTGTGAGCATGAAATAACGTTGCTTATTAGCCTTCGGATTATCCTCTGGTCGAATAGTTCGATTGCTACCTATAACCAGTGGCTGCAAGTTGTCGGTCATCGCATAACGGTAAACTGAATCGTAGTACCAATACTTCAACCCCATTCGTGGCCCTACCTCATCACGCAAGAACCGCTGCGCGAACGCAATTCCTGGATCAAATCGGCGATTGTGCCCTACTTGAAGTACGAGGCCTGAAGATTTGACTGCACGATTCAACGCTTCGCATTCTTCAATGTTCGTGCCGAGGGGCTTTTCGACCAACACGTGCTTTCCGGCAGCAATAGCTTTCAAACTGAGCGGCACATGATATTGATCGCTGGTGGCAACGATTACTGCTTCCACATGCGGATCGTGCAGCATTTGCTCGTAATTCGTGTAAGTCACATTCGGCTTGTGAATTGCCGCCATTGCAGCGACTAAGTCGTCTGCGATGTCGCAAATCGCGTACAGTTCAGCATTGCGCGCCTTTCGACAGGCATCGAAATGTGCAAATTGAGCAATTGGCCCACATCCTACGACGCCAATTCGTAAGCATCGATCTTCCTTAATCATGGAACGAGCTCCGGGTATCTTTGGCACAAGGCAGTCTGAAGGGATTGCCAGTGCCGATTTTTTGCGATTTGCAATAATGCTTGAGCGTGGTCTGCCAACGAATGGTCGTGCAGTGCTCCGGAGCGGTGGACTTCGATCGCTTGTTGCATTGCTTCTGCACCAATTTTTGGATCTGCCTTACCTTGTGGACCTACGATAGAGTTAATCGCTGAACCAGCCAAAAACAGTATTCCCCGTTCCAAGTTACGACTCTCAGCATCTGCCAGATTCATGCAGATGTTTCCCTGATCTAATCCGCCCGCGCGGGCTATCATGGTCGGTCGAATGCCGTTCAGAGGCTTGCTAAGAGCAGCCTCAGAGGCTTGCCATTCCAGTCCCCAGGGACGCAAAAACGGTTGTCCCGGCTTGACCGGTGCTGTCTGACGAAAGTCGATTCCGTCAAGGCGAGCAAACAAATCAATGATTTCGCGCCAAATGTGCCGTGATCGAGTTCCAATGCCGGCGTTATGACCGTAAATCGCCGGTGGATGATCTAAATGCTTGGTGGCCTCGCGCACCATTCGCACCGTACCACCGGCAAACGTCTCACTGAACATAACAGCGGTGGCGCCGGCATCGAGAACAGACTCGACTGTTTCGAGAATCTCGTGTGGTGCTCCGGTGATATGTGGCGCATACATCAATCGAGCGCCATCAGACTGCTCCCGCACACGGCGAATTCCGGCTACAGCCTGGCGCACTCGTTCCTTAACTGGAGAATAGGTTAAGTGGGGATATAAATTCTCATCCTCTTTGACAAACATAAACAGAGGACAACGAGTAGCTCCTTCTACCAGGGATCCTATTTCTTCTGGCGTGATGCCTGCGGTTGGTTTGAGAATAGTTCCAAAGGCAGGCTCAGTTGCTGGAAAACGAGTTCGTTCGCGCAAGCCAGCCGGACCATAAGCTGGCCCAGGAAATGTTCCTAGAACAGATTGAGGAAGTTCAATTTGTACTAAACGAGCATCTTGATTTTCATAGACGTCAAACACGATGGCGCCCGCAGCCACGTGCAAAATGTCGCAAGACGTCAAGTGACCATCTGGATGCAAAAGCATCTTGAGTGGATAGCCAATGTGGACAAGTCCTATACGCTCGGAACTATCAAAAGCATCCACTCGTAGCACATTACCTGTACACTCTGCCAACAATGAATTTGGAGGGGGATTGCGAATGCCGCTTGTAGAATGATAGACGACCTCCTTGCCGAACTGAGATAGCGTTAATGACCGCAGTGAAACATAGTAAGTTGCCACTACATAATCGTCAGACCGTGGTACCGGTTGTTCGCACAAATATTCTTGAACGATTTGCCGCAAAAGAGCTTCTTGCTGATCGGCATCGAATCGTAGTTGATCTAGTACATCTCTGCTGATGGCACTCATTGCGAACCTTTCTTGAGGTTAGTTACCTGTCACCGTTTGACTGAGAAATCTGCAACGCTTTCATCTTTTGCAATGCAGTTTGCGCCACGATCAGAGGTTCTTGTTGCCAGTAGTTTTCATTGAATAGTTCGATCGACAAATACCCGTCGAAACCAATGTTGTGTAAAGTTTTCAGTACGCCACTCAGTGGGGCGACACCGTCGCCAGGGTAAACGCGATCACTGTCAGTAATCGATGAGCGTGGCGGAACAGCAGGATAATCGTTCATGTGAAAGACATGGATTGCTCTACCGTTAAGCAATTTAAGGCTGGTGAAATCTGAACCGCCTTTGTAGATGTGATAAATGTCCGGTAGTATGCAAGCTCGTGGATGGTGGCTTTCCGTGGCTACTAAGATAGCCTGCTCCAGTCGATGGAGAGTTTGAGAAAACCCCCACACCTCCACTTGTGGCACAACCCCGATCTGATCGCCTAATTCGAGTAACGCTCGATAACGTTCGGCTACTTTTAGGTAATCAATATTCGAAACTTCTGTGGCGCCGGCAGCAGGTGCAGCGATCCGCTTGCCGCCGATTTGCTGTACCAAGTCCATCTCATACCGCGCTTGCTCCAAACCCTTGGCCCGCCGTGCGTCGTCGTCCACAATCCACTCAGCAAAACCGATTGCGCTTTCAACCGTCAGTCCGCGATCTACAATGCGCATTCTCAATTCTTTGAGGGACCCGCCTTGCTGCTGATAATGCTCGATTTCATTGATCCACGGTTCGATTGCTTGGTATCCCGCCTTTGCAACGATGTCGATTTCTTCGACAAGCGACAACCTCTGGCCACGAATTGTGCTTGTATTAAAGCAATATTGGAAAGTTGTCATAATTGAACAAGATGATTGAAACGGATTGAATTTCTATGGCGAGTTGCTAGGAAGGGCTGCACAGTTTTTTTCACGATTTATACCAGGATGTCTCGCAACACTTTTGCGGGCTCCACGCCTGTTAGCTTGGAATCCAAGCCCTGGAATTTGACAGTGAATCGGGTGTCGTCGATACCTAAAAGGTGTAGCATCGTGGCGTGCAAATCGTGCACTGTCACGATATTTTCTACTGCCGCGTAGCCAAGTTCATCGGTCGTGCCATAGCAGATACCACCGCGCACACCTCCACCAGCCAACCAAATTGAAAAACCTTTGTTATGATGATCGCGGCCATTACCCTGTGACATTGGTGTCCTACCGAATTCCCCAGCCCACACGACCAGCGTTTCCTCAAACATGCCGCGCTGTTTCAGATCCTTAATCAAGGCCGTACAAGCACGGTCGATTTCTTTTGCCTTCAGTTCAACTCCTTCTTTCACACCACCATGATGATCCCAATCTTTATGATAAAGCTGAATGAATCGCACACCGCGCTCGGCCAATCGGCGCGCTAACAAACAGTTCGAGGCAAAAGAGCCGTCACCTGGTTGGCAACCATATAGTTCAAGCGTGGCATCGCATTCTTGCTTAGTATCCATTAAATCGGGGACACTAGTTTGAAGCTGAAAAGCCATTTCGTATTGGGCAATACGCGTGGTAACTTCGGGGTCAACGGCAATAGTGTTGTACGACTTGTTTATTGCATTGACGGCATCGATCACATCGCGCTGCTGATCCCGCGTCACTCCTGGCGGACTACTCAGGTAAAGTACGGGGTCCCCCTTGCCGCGCAGATGCACACCTTGAAAGCGGCTTGGCAAAAAACCGGACGACCATAGGCGGGCGGCCAGAGGTTGATCTTGGCCACCGTTGCCCGAAGACGTGAGTACTACAAATGCCGGTAAGTTTTCGGTCTCGGCTCCCAAGCCGTAAGTTACCCAGGAGCCCATTGAGGGTCGGCCGGCAATTTGCGAACCGCTGTTCATAAACATGTGGGCAGGATCGTGGTTGATGGCATCGCTGGTCATTGAGCGAATCAAGCACACATCATCAAGCACACCGCCGAACTGCTCGAACAGGTCGCAAATCTCTACACCACACGGGCCGAACTTTTTGAATTTCAACTGCGGACCGAAGCACGTAAGCGTTTTTCCCTGCAGTTGGGCAATTTGCTGGCCCTTGGTGAAGCTTTCCGGCATCGGCTTACCATCTTGCCGAGCCAATTCTGGTTTGTAATCGAAAGTTTCTAGATGTGAAGGTCCACCGGCCATCGATAGCCAAATGACTCGTTTGGCCTTGGCCGTATGGTGTAGTGGTTGAATGACGCCGCGCCACCGGTCATTTAAAGTTGTCGCCGCATTTGCAGTTGAGCGACCGAGAAGGGCGCCTAATGCAACAGCACCTACACCCATGCCGCCAGTGCGCAGGAAGGCGCGCCGATGGATGTGATTGTTCGATGTAGGATCGATTTGATACATGATCAGCTTCTCGTGATCTTGCTATAGAGGCTCTGAGAAAATTGGTTTGCTATTAACAAGGAACTCTTCAAATTTCTTGATCATGAATTGTTGACAGCATTCTCCGATTCGTCACTTTCGTGCCTTCTGTAATTTAAAAATTTGTTAATTTCGCGTAATTGTTTCATGCAAGTTCAGTAGGATCCGTGCCACACTAGTCCATGCAGTCAATTCAATTGGATCAATATTTTCTGCCATCGGTGCTTCGCCGACTCTTAACAATTCTTTTGCTGCATCAGGATTGGCCGCATATTCCTCGCGATGTTTTTGAAACACGGCAGCAGCGAGTGCGGATTCATCATCTCGTGGCGGTCGTCCCAGCACTCGTTGCCATGCCCAACAAATCCGTGACGAGACCTCGGTACCTCCTTCTTGTATAATGCGGCCTGCAAACACTTTGGCGGCTTCTAC
>CAZIGP010000305.1:0-539 GCA_964538425.1 uncultured Pirellulales bacterium
TTGGCTCGTGAACGTTTTGGCCTCGAAGGAGCGCCACACGCTCGCAAAGCGTGGAAGCTTCTAAGTAAGGCGTATCAAGAGTATCCCTTTCATATTTCCGTTGTATATAACTCACCGGTTCAATGTGGACCAGCAAATCCATTGCATTCGATAAGCACTAAGTTTGCATCGAGTGTTTGGGGAATTCCCTACGATCATTTAGACGGCTGGCGCGGACCATATCCACGAGAAGTATTTGCTGCCCAGTTCGAAAAGATAGCCAAGGGATTTGCGCCTGGCATTGCTGAATTGCAAAAGGCTGTCGAAAAAACACCTGCGGAAAAACAACACGAGGTTAAGGCAGACTTACGATATGCGTCGGCCGCGGCAATTCACTTTCAGTCAGTTGCAAATCAGGCATACTTTATTATTGCCCGAGATACGCTTGCCAATGATAGCAAATCTTTTTCGGTAGAAGAGCGGATGCGCTTACAAGAGGAGATTAAGCACCGATTGCACCATGAAATCAACTTAGCACGCGAGCTATATGCGTTGACACA
>CAZIGP010000305.1:549-5984 GCA_964538425.1 uncultured Pirellulales bacterium
GATTGGCTTCGAACCTTCGTGTCAATATTTTTATCTACCGCTGGATTTGGTTGAAAAAGTAATTAACTGTCGTTGGCTGTTAGGACAATTTGAATGACAATCGGTATTCTATTGGCCGTTGTCAGCGGCATACTACTCGGAATTTGTTTTACCCCGATGCGTTGTCTAAAGACCTTCGCCTGGGAGAATACGTGGTTCGCCTGGAATTTGTGGGCCTGCATCATAATTTCGCCGCTTATTGCTCTGATAACGATTCCTTCTATCTTTGAAGTATTTACTGAAATTGGCTTGCGACGAAATCTGGCCGTATTGGCAATCGGCATGCTCTCAGGCGCCTCAGCAATTTTGTTTGGTTTGGGGCTGGCGCGAGTGGGAACAACGCTGGTAAACGTGTTGTGTAACGGCATCGCAATGATTGTTGGCTCCTTCATTCCCTTGATTGTTCAGCACCGTGAAGTTCTAACAGGCCAAATTGGTGCCTTGCTAACAGCCGGTTTCGCTTTATCACTAGCCGGAGTGATAGTTAGTGCTTGGGCAGGGTCAGTGCGCGAGCAACCGTCGGCCTATATGGCCCACAACCACCGGTCTTCTCGACGAATTGCTTTAGAAGGGATCTTGCTGTGTGTTGCTGCTGGGCTTCTCATGCCCTTGGTCAATTTGGGACTTGCTTTTGGCGACGGCATGATGCATATAGCCCGCGACCATGGTGCCTCCGAAGTGTTTATGAGCTTTGCAATATACGTTCCTTTTTTTGCAACGACTTTTGTTAGCACGGCTTTTTACTCGGCATCACGTTGGAAGTGGAATCAAACATATCACGAGTTTTTTGGAGCAGGAAGCCTGCGGCTCGTATTGATTACTGCACTGATCGCTGTGTTATGGATAAGTGGAAATGTAATCTACGGAGCCGCATTGCCTTGGATGGAAAGCTATGGTCCGGTACTTGGCTGGCCCATTTGTCTTGCAAGTTGCAATATTACCGCGGCACTTGTCGAATGCGCTTACGGCGATTGGAAAGGCAAATCACTGGTTATCCTTGCAGGAGGTCTTTTCATCCTGACTGCCTCAATTGGCATGTTTGGTTATGTGAGCATGTTGATTCAAAAATTAGCAACTGCTGAACAACTTGCTTTGAATTGATGTCATCAAATAATAGTAATTCGCAATTAAACACAATGTCCCAAGCACAGCTTGAACAACTCGGTTATGTAATCCTTCTATGTAGCAATTTAGAACGAATGAAGGAATTCTATCGAGACCTATTGTCGTTTCCAGTGGTGTTGGAAACAGAAACGGGGTTAACGTTTCGTGCTGGCTCAGTTTTTTTGGGACTACGGAAGCGTACGCGGCTTTATGATGGCTGTAACCTTCAAGCAGAATCTCCTGGAGTACAACTTGCATTTTTGGTTTCCCGAGGCGAGGTTGATTTTCATTACCAACGACTTGTGGAGCAAGGTGTGAAGATCCTAGATCCGCCTGCAGATCAAGCGTGGGGACATCGTACGGTTTATTTCGCAGACCCCGAGGGCAATTTGCTAGAGATTTATAGTGAACTGTGTGAATCAAAATAGCGGAGCAAAAAAGGAATGCCATGCCAACCATTCGTGCAGCACTAGATTATTCGCTTAAACTCCAGTCGAAAATTCTTAGGGCGTTTTGCTGTTGTTTGTTGCAAAGCTCGATGATTGCATTCAGCAATGCCGAAGATTCTCTGTCGACTTATAAAGACGAAGCAACAACAACTTCCTCGAGTGAAGCGGAGATCGTGGCTTCTCCCAATGAAAAACTTATTGATTTTAACTATGAGATTCGCCCGATCCTCTCCGATTACTGTTTTCAATGCCATGGACCAGATCCCAAACAGCGACAAGGAGAATTACGACTTGATTTGCATGAATACGCTACGCAGCCATCCGAATCCGGTGCAATAGCAATCGTTCCTGGTAATTCTCTCAAAAGCGAACTAGTTCGTCGTATTCAAACAAGTGACGATGCTGATCGAATGCCGCCGTTGGCTAGTAACAAACAGCTCACGCAGGAACAAAAAGCATTGCTTGTAAATTGGATCGATCAAGGCGCTGTGTACAAACAGCACTGGGCATTTGTGCCACCGGTTAGACTAGCTGTACCAGTGATCGATCGAAAAGAAGAGGCAGATTTTCAAGTTCAGAACGAGATCGACGCGTTTGTCATGGCACGTTTGCGTCGAGAAGGACTTACTTTATCGCCGGAAGCTGACAAACCGACGTTAATTCGTCGAGTTACATTCGATTTGACTGGACTTCCTCCGACAGTAGATGAAGTTATCGCTTTCATGCATGACGACTCGCCCAAAGCTTATAACAAAGTCGTTGAAAGACTGCTCGCGTCTCCTCGTTATGGTGAGCACATGGGTCGCTTTTGGCTTGATGTTGCTCGCTATGCTGATACAAACGGTTACCAAGTGGATTTAGATCGTACGATGTGGCCTTGGCGTGATTGGGTCATTAATGCATACAACCGTAACATGCCGTTCGATCAGTTCACGATCGAACAGTTAGCTGGCGATCTCATATCGAATCCTACGAAGGAACAGTTAATTGCAACCGGATTTAATCGTAATCATTGTGTAACCATGGAAGGAGGAGTTATCGATGAAGAGTACCGTGTTGAATATGTAATGGATCGTGTCACGACAACTGCCACAACCTGGTTGGGTGTAACAATGAGCTGTTGTCGCTGCCATGATCATAAGTATGATCCTTTTTCTCAAAGAGACTTCTATCAACTTTTTGCGTTCTTTAACAATGTACCCGAAAAAGGGCATATCGAGCGAACATTGGCTGCTGAGCCACGACTTACTCTACCGACAGATCAGCAGCAAGTGGAACTAAAGATGCTGGATGATGAACGGTCCCAAATTAATGAGGAATTAAAAAAAATTGGAAAAACCGAATCAAACGAACAACGCAAGGTTTTGGAGACACAACTGGCCACACTAGACAAAAAGTGTGCTGAACTTAAAGGGCAGGTGCTAAACGTTATGATCATGCGCGACGCAGAACAGCCTCGTGAGACATTCATTCTGAATCGTGGCCAATATGATCAACCTGGCGAAAAAGTTATACCTGATGTGCCAAGTACGTTATCCCCGCTTCCACCGAATTCCCCACGGAATCGACTTGGCTTGGCACGTTGGCTGACGCATCCTGCCCAGCCGTTAACAGCTCGCGTGATAGTTAATCGCGATTGGCAAAAGTACTTCGGGAAAGGCCTCGTAAAAACATCTGAGGATTTTGGTGTGCAAGGAGATATGCCGAGTCATCTTGAGTTGCTCGATTGGCTTGCCGCCGAATTCATTCAAAGTGGTTGGAACGTAAAGCATATCCAGCGGCTAATTGTTACGAGTGCCACTTATCGTCAGGCTTCACACATTGCGGCCCAAATGCTACAGCGCGATCCCGACAATCGACTGCTAGCGCGAGGACCTCGCTTTCGTCTTTCTGCTGAAGAAATTCGCGACTCTGCCCTCGCTGCAAGTGGACTGCTTTCATCAAAAATGGGCGGACCAAGCGTGCTACCTTACCAGCCGGAAGGATTATGGACTGAATTGAATGATCGTGAAGGGTTTTCAATGAAGTTTGTGCAGAGTCATAGTGAAGACCTATATCGCCGTAGCGTGTACACATTTTGGAAACGCACAGTACCTCCTCCTACTATGCAAGTATTCGATGCTCCTGAACGGGAATATTGCGTAGTACGTCGTTCCAGCACGAATACACCTCTGCAAGCACTCGTGTTGCTGAATGATATTCAAATGGTTGAGGCTGCTCGAAAATTGGCTGAACGCATGCTGGTTGAAGGAGGGGATTCATGGGAAGAGCAACTTAAGTATGGATTTCTTCTCGCTACTGCACGAGTACCTACAGGCAAAGAAATTGAGATCTTGCGCCAGGCTTGGCAAGAACAATACACCGAATTTAAAAGTAATACTCTTGCGACAAAAAAAATGTTAATGGTTGGAGAATCGCCTGTGAATGAAACAATAGATCCAATTGAACTAGCGACCTGTGCACATATTGCGCGTTTAATTCTGAATTTGGATGAAACAATTACTAAGCATTAATTGGAATCTGCTTTCTCCATGATAAACAGTATATACGAGACACGTCGCCAATTTTTCCAACATGCTGGTGTCGGCATCGGCGCCGCAGCACTAACAACGTTACTACATAGGAATGCAGTTACTGCTTCGACCATTGCCGGACAAAGAGGATTGGCCGGGTTGCCGCATCACCAGCCCAAAGCCAAACGCGTCATCTATTTATTCCAATCAGGGGCGCCCTCGCAAATTGAAACTTTCGACTACAAGGCAAGACTTAAAGAGCGGCAAGGCGAAGAGCTGCCGACTTCGGTACGAATGGGACAGCGCCTCACGGGGATGACTAGCGCGCAAGCCTCGTTTCCGGTGGCTAATCCAATGGTTAAATGGGCACAACACGGGAAATCCGGCCAATGGGTAAGTGATCTGCTGCCTCATATGGCTAAGGTCGTAGATGATTTGTGCATTGTGAAATCTGTGTTTACCGAACATATCAACCATGATCCTGCGATTACATTCATTCAAACTGGCCATCAGCAACCAGGACGGCCAAGTCTTGGTGCATGGGCTAGCTATGGCTTGGGTAGTGAGAATCAAGACCTACCAGTGTTTGTTGTGCTGCTCTCCCGCAATCTCAATTCAGCAGCACAACCCGTCTATTCTCGGCTTTGGGGAAGTGGCTTTTTGCCATCTAGTCATCAAGGTGTCAAATTTCGTAGCGTCGGCGACCCTGTGCTGTCATTGAGCGATCCAGCTGGTGGTTCACGCACAAGCACGCAAAATCTTCTTGAACACTTAAGTGAACTTAACCAACTACAACATCAGAAAGTTGGGGATCCCGAAATTATTACGCGCATCGCCGCTTATGAAATGGCCTATCGTATGCAAATGTCGGTGCCCGATCTCATTGATTTATCGAGTGAACCAGAATCGACATTCAAATTATATGGAGAAGAGGCGCGCAAAGCAGGTACATTTGCCTTTAACTGTTTATTGGCTCGTCGATTAGCAGAACGCGATGTACGATTCATTCAACTCTATTGTCGGGATTGGGATCATCATAGCGATTTGCCAAAAGGACACAATATTATGGCCAAGGAAACTGATCAAGCTTGCGCTGCTCTCGTTGTTGACTTAAAGCAACGTGGCTTGCTAGATGATACCTTAGTGATTTGGGGTGGTGAATTCGGTCGTACCATTTACTCACAAGGCAAATTAACGCCGGACAACTTTGGCCGAGATCATCATCCACGTTGCTTCACCATGTGGCTAGCTGGCGGCGGCGTAAAAAGTGGCATCACTTTCGGCCAAACCGACGATTATTCGTACAATATCACCGAAAACCCCGTCCACG
>CAZIGP010000306.1:0-5982 GCA_964538425.1 uncultured Pirellulales bacterium
TTGGCACCTTCCTGAATACTCATGCGGCCAGCGACTTCGCTCATCGGCGTAAGCAGCGGCAAGCGGCCCAGATCATCGCGCAAAGTTTCGTAAGCTACAGCCGTAGCACCACTTGCTAAAAACGATTCTGTCAATCTTCGATCCGCCGCAAAATGAAAGTACGTGAACATCACTTGGCCGCGGCGCAGCATTCCAATTTCCGTCGGCTGGGGTTCCTTCACCTTTATAATCAGATCGGCGGCCGCAAATAATTCAGGAGCCGTATCAATCATTTTCGCGCCCGCTTGCTCATAGAGATGATCTGGCAAGCCCGAACCAATGCCCGCATCGCGCTGCACCAAAACGGTATGCCCGGCGCGCGACATTTCCTCAACACCCACCGGCAACATGGCAACGCGGTATTCGTCTCTTTTAACCTCTTTAGGCACTCCGACAATCACGTGTACGCTCCTGGCGAAAAACTAGCCTGTTAAAAACCTGTTGATTGGATGTTGATGTACAGAATCCTTTCGTTCCTTCTATTTCTCGCATTTCAGCAAACCGCCCGGATCGCGCCAAGAGCTTAAACGGCGCAAGCTTTTACCATAGAATAGATTCCAGCGACTTTTCGACCGAGGCAAATGCTAATTGTCTTTGAAATCCTCCCAATTTAATTGCCACCATTGATAAGGAATGATTAGGGGTAATGGACACTCTATAAAGGCTGTGCGAAAATGCGGCCGTTCTGGAAGAACAGCGTTTCGCGTCAAGCGGCTCTGCCGAAGCCCGTGGATTCTCTCCCCGGGCATGGATGATGCTGGATTTTGTTCATTGTCTTCAGCAACAATCTACGGTTTCGGGGAGAGCAAGATGCTTGGAATTGCCCCATCAACTTCGGTTATGGCAAGAAATAATAAGTGGATCGAAGCGGACTGTGGAAACGAGCCCGTGAGCGAGGTTGCTCGCCGCACGATTCGTTCGCGTTTGAAAAATGTTTGCCGCTGGTTGCCGGAAGCAGCCGATGGCGGATTGCACGATGGAGACAGTGTGCATCAAATGCGCGTCGCTACTCGACGTGCGATTGTGGCAATCGAATTATTTGAATCTTTATTGCCGCGTAGCAAAAGCCGTTGGTTCCGCAAACAACTGAAACGGATCCGCAAAGCCGCCGGCCCGGCAAGAGATTTAGATGTGATGGCCAAAAGATTGGCTCGCGATGAAGAACAAACAGCCGGCAAAGCCGCCTTCGCCCAAGGCTTGTCGGAATTGTTGGAGCAAGTTGCTGAAGCTCGTGAAGAAGCTCAAGTGGCTATCGTCAAACTGCATCGCAAATTGAAGAAAGCTGAATTTTCTCAGCGAGTAAAAAAGCTGGTAAGTAGAGTACGTTGGCGTCAGCCTGAGGCATCCGAGCCACTATTTCATGCAGCAGCCGCTGCGGGAATGCGGACAATTGTGACAGAATTTTTCGCCGCGGCCGAAGCCGATTTGGAATGCACGCAGGCACTTCACGAAGTTCGGTTGGTTGCCAAGCGGCTGCGTTATGCAATGGAAGTTTTTGTCGATGCCTTTAGCCCAGCATTCCGCGAAGAGCTTTATCCGCTTGTCGAACAACTGCAAGAAAAACTAGGTGCCGTCAATGATCATGTTACGGCCCGCGAACAATATTCGAAGTGGCTGGATCAAGACGCCGACGAATCGCAGCGCGTGGCGCTCGACCAACTGATTGCCCAAGAAACTGCGGCCTTACAGCAAGCCACCGAGGCATTTCGTCAATGGTGGACACCACAACGCGCTGCAGAAGTAAAGTCGCACTTTGGGCGAGAAATCGGCCCTACCGAAGCTCGATGCGCGTAATCTGTTCGATGGCAAGAAGGCGCGGGTCTCTCAATCTCTGTTAAATTCATCCATGGTTGTAGCCGCGGTAGTTATTTCAATTCCTTCAGCCACTCCGAAATCACCCAACCAACTTTTCCGAGAGAGATCGGCGAGCATTGCGCAGGCACATCAGCCTGTGTGTGCCAAGCAGGGTAATTGATGTCGATAATGTCGCACGTGGGAATACCGGCGATGTTATGTAACGGAACGTGGTCATCGGTAACGGCTGAGCCGATCTGCGGAATGAATTCGTGCACACCCAATCGAGCCGCGGTTGCCCAAATTTGCGCGACCAGCGGCTTGGTGTCCGGCCATTGCACGCTGTTTTGTTCCATTGGCAGCCGCAAGTTTTTGCCTCCTATCATGTCGAGCAACACACCACATTGATATTTGTACGCCGGCGGATTAGTCACGTATTGCTTCGCGAAATATTCTGAGCCGACACAATACGGATCCCCCTCACGGAATACTAATTCCTCGCCATCGAAGAGAACAAAATCCACTCCGTAGCGACTTTCGAACTTTGGCATCGTTTTACCCAATTCCATCAGCAACGCCACGCCGCTGCCACCATCGTTGGCGCCAATGAAGTTGCCGCGTGGATTTCGCGGATCTCGATCGGGGAACGGCCGCGTATCGTAATGTGCGGCCAGCAGCACGCGCTCTTTGCGATCGGCATGCCACTCAATGATCAAATTGGTCATTAAAACCGGTCCGCCCGATTGTGGATGCCGTGCTTGAAATTCTTGCTTCGTGACCTTGGCGCCCAGTTTTTGATAATGGTCGATGAGCAACGATTGCTGCTCTCGCATTCCTTTTGAGCCGCTGTACCGCGGCCCTATCGCACAAAGCTGCTTAAGATACTCGTAGGCAGCGAGTCCGTCGAACGGATTTTTTACTGCACGCAGTGGCGGCGCAGCCAATGCCGTAGAAGCCGGCGGAGTGCCGTCGCAACCCACCAGCAACATCATCAAAACGAGCAACAAAATCCGCGGCTGATAATGAATCATAAGCATCCCATCAATTCTACGTCGCCACTGCAATCCCCGGAATACAGAATTCGACGGATGATATTCCCCACTCCACATTCCCCATTACTTTCTAAGTTACGAGCCCCTTCGTCACCAACATAAACACATCCTCCAGCGTCGGGTCTTTATCAGCGAAGCTGCGCAATCGCACTTTCTGACGAGTGAGTTGATCGAGCAGGTTGGCCACTTGTTGATCGTCCGCATCCAACTCGACCGTGATGCGATGATCTTCGACTTGGACATTACGCGTTTCCGGCAAGCTGCGAATCACCGAAAGTCCCACGTCCATTCCCTCAATAAATTTGATTTCAACTAGCCGATTGCGGCGAATGCGGCGATAAACATCTTCAATCGGACCGTGCATCAGCAATTGGCCGCGCTCGATGATGCCGATCGACGTGCAACAATCAGCCAGCTCGCTCAAAATATGGCTGGAAATGAGAATCGTTTTTCCCATCCGACGCAATTCTTTCAAAAGCGCTTTGAATTCGAGTCGAGCCCGCGGGTCGAGCCCGCTCGATGGCTCGTCGAGAATCAGCACCGGCGGATCGTGAACCAACGTCTTTGCCAGACACAATCGCTGCTTCATGCCGCGCGAAAGGCCGTTGACAAAATCGTCTCGTTTGTGCGTCAGATCGAGCAATTCCAGTACATCGCTGATGACTTGCTTCCGACGGTTGCGAGGAATTTGATAAGCGACCGCAAAAAAATCGAGGAATTCCCAAACTTTCATGCCATCGTACACACCGAAGTTATCAGGCATGTAACCAACCACACGGCGGACGCCCAACGGATCGCGCGTAACACTATGACCGGCGACAACACCATCGCCGTGCGAAGCTTTCAGCAGCGTGGTCAGGAATCGAATGGTGGTGCTTTTGCCGGCGCCATTAGGCCCAATAAATCCGAATAATTCTCCTGCCCCAATCCGCAGATTAAGGTTGTCGACCGCGGTAAAATCGCCGTAACGTTTGCCGAAATTGATGAGTTCGATCATAAGGAAGGGTTCAGGGTTCGGGGTTCAGAGCTTAGAAATTTTCGCAAACTTGATCAAAGATCAAAAGAGAAACTGTCGTTCTGAACCTTGAAACTAAATCAAGTATCGGGTAATTCAGCGTCTTCAACGGGCGTCTCTTCTTGCAATTCTTGTTCTTCACGCAAAGTAATAACATCGCGTCGGCAATTTGCATCGGGTTTAGGATCGACAAACGGCGGCATTTCCAAATGGCTGATGACTAACGTGGCGCCCCGACCGGTTTGCGAAGCAGCGGGGTCAACCGTGATGCCCGGCAATGTTTCCTTAACTACGGCGATTAGCCGCGTCTCGCCGGGACGCAGGGTGAGCACCGAAGCTTTATTCGCATCTTCTTTCTTCTCATCGTCAGGCACTAATTCCGATGGCTTGATTAAATCGGCCAAGCGATCGATGCTGAATTGAGGGCCGGTTTTATCCGCATTATCGGTGAGTGAAAACGACCATCGGGGATTAATCGAACTCAGCGTCTCAGGCCGAACAAAGTGGACTTTCGCGCCGCGTCCCGCGTCGAGTTCGCCGATCCATCCCACTTGTAGTTGCCCGTTTTGCTGTCGCCGCACAATGCCAGCGCAAGTTAGATTTAATTTTGTCTTATTGAATAAATCTGCCGTATCCCCTTCGGCCGAATACTCGATGGCTCCACCCAAATCCAACATCTGTTCGGTGTGCAACATGGCGGTGGAATTCGAGGCGACCGAAAAGTCTGCCAATTTCACCAACGGATCGGATTGGTAGGTGACCGTCGAACTCGACTGACCCGCCAACAACTCGAAATGAGGATCGACTGAGAACGGCAACGAGACCGTGTTTAAGTCTTCGCTTTGCAAGTCGTAGCTTGTTGATAGCGAAGTATAAAGTGCCGTGTAGCGAGTGAGATGTCCACGGGGATAATCTTTGTAGGTTTCCAATACAGCCACCTCTGTTTGCGACCGCGCAAAACCAATATCGAGCTGTGCCAGTTTTACAACCGCAGCCATGCCTCCAACGGCAATAATTGGCGCAGCGATCCATGCCCATTCCACTCGACCTACAGACCAGAACACCAGCCAATTCAACGGCACAAGCACAGCCAAGTACAAAAGCAGCACATAAATCACAAAGCCAGCTTTGGGAATCACGATGCCTGCAGCTTCGCGCAGCGAATCTCGTGCACCGTTGGCGATGTCGCTGAAATCGGTCCAACCCGCCACGCCAGGACCAATCGGTCGATCATCAGTTAGCGTTAGAGGTTCCCCCTCATCAACGTTAGCCGGATATCGCTGATAAGAATTGAATTGCGGCGAAGTCGACTTTTCTTCTGAACGTTTTACCTGAACTCGATCAAACCCATTGTCTTTTGTCCAATCGCGGCTCAAGTATCTTACCTGACTAATGAGCGCAGGATTCAGTGCTTGATCGGTTTGACTGGAAGTAAGCATTTCTTTTACCGCACTTGGCAAAAGATCCAGCAAACCACTGGCCGAATTTTCGATAAAGTCGACGCGCAATCCGCTCAAGCCTAGATCGGCAGATCTCGAAAAACGTCGCGGCGGGCGATGCAATAAGCAACCGTTCCAGAATCCGTCGCAACCCGACCAATTCCAAAGCTCTCGCTGAGTAAGCCGAAAGGCGGTGACCACAATGCGACCACGACCAACGTGTCGATCAGCTACTAAATTACCCGTGCCCGGTACAAATTGAGCCTGATCTTGAAGATTCAAAGCGACCCCACTCCATGGATTAACTGGCGCTAGTGGTCGTCCTGGTTGGCCATGTTCGGTCGGTGTCCACTTTTTGCTAAGTGGTGCGAGTGTTTCCGTTGAAATCTTGATCGGCTCACCTGCCACAGCCGGTAAGTAGGGCCCTAAAAATGTCGTGCCACGAAGAGTGTCGAGGCTTTTAGGTCCACTGACGATGAGTTGTCCGCCCCAATGCAGCCAATCCACTAGCGCCTTCTGTTGTTCAAGCGAGAGCAGTTGCGGATCGACGTCGTCCCAAACCAAATAAGCAATCGTGGTCCAAGCCAACGAGCTGGAAGGTAGTGGCAGCGGCTTAACAAGTGGCGGGGCGACGACCTGATAT
>CAZIGP010000307.1:0-5969 GCA_964538425.1 uncultured Pirellulales bacterium
AATCTCATCTTGGTTGCGAGATTTATCCCCGTGGCGCTCCAGAAGTTTATACATTCCGACTTTCGAGCAAATAATAGCCCGCATTCAGTTTGAGTCCGTGTTTGCGCAGAAGCCAAGTGAAGCGGTGACTTTATTGTGATGTGGTTTTCATATCCAGCTTTGAGCGCTTTTGGAACAGTCGTTATTAATACACGCGTGATAATTTACCTGGGATATTATTGGTAAGTACTGAGGCCAATCGACATGACGCAAAAACAATATTGCCGACCTGATGGATTCACATTGGTAGAACTTCTCGTGGTTATTGCCATTATCGGTATTCTGATCGCTCTCTTGTTACCCGCTGTTCAAGCAGCGCGAGAGGCTGCTCGTCGCACGGAGTGCATCAACCATTTAAAGCAAATTGGCTTGGCATCAATGAACTATCACGATGTCCATAAATGGTTTCCGACGGGTGGATGGGGGTCTCGTTGGTGCGGCGATGCCGATCGAGGGTTTGGTAAAAGACAACCTGGCGGATTTTTCTTTGTTGTTTTGCCTTACATCGAGGAGCAGGCCTTGTTTGATCTAGGAAAAGGAATGACGGATGCCCAAAAAATTCAAGCGCATACGGATCGCAATGGTGCAGCGACTAGTGCTTACTACTGTCCGACTCGAAGAGCGGCAGCGCCTTACCCTCATGATAAGACGACGGCTGAAGAAAATCCTAGTCACCGTAATGCAAATAGCGCCAATAAGTTATCGGGCAAGGTTGATTATGCTGCCAATGGCGGCGTGCCAACTTCTACAGGGCTGACAAGCGGACCAAGTTCGCTCGCCAATGGCGATTCGGGATTCGTCTGGCCAAGCACCAGAAACTTTGAAGATGGAATTAGTTATGTCCGGAGCGAAGTAAAAATGCGCACCGTGAGCGATGGTTTGTCCAAGACATATTTGGCGGGTGAAAAATATATCATGCCGAATGATTATTTGACGGGGACAGGAGGAGGAGACAATGGAGCAGCGTATGAGGGATCGAATACGGATATATTGCGTTCTTGCCACCGAACACTTTTGCCTTATCAAGATCGAGTAGGTCTCATTGCTGATGGTAATTGGGGGAGTGCGCATTCTGCTACGTTTCACATGGCCATGTGTGATGGCTCAGTTCATCCTGTGGCATACACGATCGATGCTGAAACACATTGGCGTTTAGGAAACAAGCGAGATGGTCAATCTGTAAACATCGCACAATAAAAAGAGGAATTGATGAAAAATCGTTTTTTTAAGCCAGTCGCTGCACATTGTTTTATGGGCATGCTTGCTGCATTAATATGCAGCATATCGACCGCCAGTGAACCAAATAATAGTGGCTGGGTCAAATCTGCGAAAAATCCTTTACTATCATTATCTTCGAAGTCGTTCGATTCTGAAAATATTTTCGCTCCAGCCGTCATTAAATATAAAGGCCGATATTATTTGTACTACGCAGGAGGACCGTCGGGGCCGAGAACAAATGAAGAACTGGTAAATTACCAACTTGGAATGGCGACATCGGATGATGGAGAGACTTTCACAAAAACGGGCACACCATTGCTTCCGTTAGGTAAACGGGACAATTTTCATGCAACTCCGGCATTATTGCGAAATGAAGAAGGCGATCTTCTGCTCGATGACGACGGCACTTGGCACATAGTCTATTGTGGTAATAGAGCTGATGATATTGAACATGCAACTAGCTGTGATGGAATTCATTGGAAGAAGGATCCACGCAATCCGATTTATCGTGGCGCTTATGCACCTAGCCTATTAAAAACAAATGGCGAGTATTGGATGTATTACATCCATAAGCCGAAGAATCGTCCTTGGGAAATTCATCTTGCTACTGGGCCAGATCTTTATTCGCTTAAGCCACATCCCAAAAATCCAGTTGTTGCTAAGTCACAGGAATGGGAATACGGACATTTAGTATATCCCTATGTATTTCGTGATCGAGGTACATGGACGATGTATTATGCAGGCTATTGGAAATCGATGCAGCACACTGCAATTGGCACTGCTACTAGCGGCGATGGAATCGATTGGGACAAAAGTCCAAAAAATCCCGTTTTAACGCCCACGGAAGATAGTCTTTATGATTCAGTTTATACATCTAGTCAGTCGGTGATTCGCGATGGAGAAATATACCGGATGTATTATGCAGGCAGAGTCGACAATATCCACAAATATTTTTCAATTTCGTTAGCAACGAAAACTGTTGGCAAATGATTTTCTCATTCCATCCACGTTCTACAAAAACTGCATGCTCATGCGCCGTTTATCTATATACTGTGCTTTAATATCTAGTCACTTTCTGATTGTCACTTACCATAACCTAATTCATGCCGAAGCAGTGTGGGACACTGGTTGGATAAGGTCAGAAAACAATCCTGTATTATCTCTTTCTCCATCAGGAGCATTTGATTCACATAACATTTTCGCACCTGCTATTACAAAACATAATGGCCTGTACTACCTCTATTATTCAGGCGGACCTGACGGGCCGCTCACTGGCGAGCCTTACGATAATTATCAACTTGGATTAGCAACATCGACAGATGGGATAAATTTTCAAAAGCAGGGAGCACCGTTGTTGCCATTAGGCGTGCAAGACAATTTTCACGCGGTTCCTGCACTCTTACGCGATGTATCTGGAAATCTGCTTCTTGATTCAGATGGGACTTGGCACATGATTTACAATGGCAGTCGCGCTGATGACGTGCGACATGCTACGAGCCTTGATGGAATTCATTGGCAGAAGGATTCGCACGGAATAATTTTCAAGAATGCTTATGCCCCTAACTTGCTCAAAGTTGGCGACGAATATCGAATGTACTACGTGCATAAGCCGCCCAGTGGGGCCCCTTGGGAGATTCGCTTAGCCACAGGGCCAGATTTATATCATCTTGAACCATTGGGTGCATCCATACTTACCAATTCGCAAGAGTGGGAAACAAGTAGTCTTTTTTATCCTTATGTGTTCCAAGATAACGGCACTTGGGTAATGTTCTATGGAGCCTATTGGGGAACAGATGTTAGAAACACTGCGATTGGTACAGCAACGAGCGTTGACGGTATACATTGGACGAAGAATGCCAATAATCCGATTTTTACACCCACACCTGGCAGTGCCTATGATTCTGTTTATACATCGAGTCAGTCTGTAATTCGCGATGGCGATGTCTACCGCATGTACTATGCCGGAAGGATTGATGGAATTCATAAATATTATTCGATTGCAATGGCTACAAAAATAGTACCAGAACCAAACTCGGTTGCATTAACCGTAGGTGGAATTATTGGTATTGCTGTTTATGCACAGGCTTTTGGCCGAACGAGAAAATGCAATCTACACCGATGTAGATGAATTATTGTTGGGATTTTTTGATGATGAAAAAAGGACCGCTATGCCGGTTGATTAGGCTCTTTGGACTATGTCTGACTTTAGGAAATAGTCTATTCGCTACGGAATATGTGATAGGTCAAGTTTATCCGAAGTCTGAAAATCCGGATTCTGAAAACAATAAAACAGATTCAACTGCGGCAGCTAAGCTTCAGAAGGAAATTTCTGCAGGCATCGTTGATGAAAATGCAGTGAGTACCAAGGAAAGTAATGCTTGGGCAGAGATAGTAACTCATCAACAAGAGAGTAGACAAAAATTACGCGAGTTGCTGGGAATTCCTACAGATCATTTTCCACTAGAAATAGAATCTCGTGGGCAGGTTGAGCATGATGGAATAATTATTGAAAAATGGGTCTTTTGTAGCGAGCCTGGGTCACGTATTCCGGCGGTACTTTATCGTCCAAAATCTCCACACGGACTGATGCCAGCAATCGTGTTAACTTATGGCCATGGATGTAGTAAAAGCCATTGGGCATACAATTATGCTGGCTTGCTCTATGCAAAACTTGGAATTGCTACATTGGCTTGTGATCCAATTGGAGAAGAGGAACGACACATAAAAGGAGAGTTAGGTACCCGTGCGCATGATCCTGAAACTATCCATCGCCGTGCTGATCAGGCAGGTCGACTTATCATGGGTAAGTTTGTGTTTGACGCCATGCGGTGCATCGATTTTCTAAAGCAGCGTAGCGATATTGATCCAGACCGGATTGGTATCGTTGGTCACTCACTAGGTGGCGCTACAGCGGGTTGGGTAGTGACCATCGATCCACGTATCAAGATGGCGCTAGTCTGTGGTTGGGCCTATGATGACACGGCTGGCAAATTCTGCACCAATGTACCAAATCAACGAATGCGACAATTTTACACTTGGTCACAATATGCCGCATTGGGAGCAACACATAGCGCCATTTTGATCATGAACGGAGATGCAGATGAAATAATTGATCGCGATCAGAATGGCAAAGTTTGGCAAGGAACGAAAAAAAGTGTCGCTGATGTCGAGAGAATGTGTCCTCAGCTACGTAACTTGGGAGGTGTTAAAGACTGGCTAGAGCCTGAGGGAGGCCATCGTCCTTATTTTCTCTATAAAGAAGCGTTGGAATGGATTCATCATCATCTAAGCACACCAAATTGGACACTTGAACAGATTCGTCAGCTTCCTGTGGTTAATGCTGGCCGTTGGTGTGATGCTCATGACATTAAACTTGAGCCACTTTATGGAACTTGGCGTCACGAACGTGGAGCAACACTTGCCGACTTCAAACTGACGCCTAATCGACGAGAGGACCTGCGTTGCTTACGACCAAGTGAACTTGGTATGCCCGAATTTACGCTTGAAGGCTGGCTTGACAATATTAGTGCAATCGACAAGTAAATATTACGGTGGTCTTTTGTCTTCCTGAAATGCTTATTCCAAAACACTTTGCTGGATACGCTGAAAATAAGCCTCTTAACCCGTGTTGCTGGATCATGGTGATACTAATCGCCTTTAACTTGGCTTACTTGAAATTCAGCTTTGCCGCAGGGCCTAATCGCGAAGTTGCCGGTCCTCAGATAGCCGCAAAAGACACAGAATTCAAATCGTTGATTGCGGACACCGCCCCCAATGATCGAGCGCCTGATTTAGTACAGCAAGTTATTAAGGGGCATCGAAAAGTTGCTAATGCAGCATGGTGGGGATTTAGTGAAGAAAATTCAACGGCGTCCCTTCAAGATGCCATTGATTCGCGTGCCCCAGTTGTTTACGTGCCCAAGATGAAAGGGGATTGGATTGTTTCCCATACTATTCGATTGAGAGACAACCAGCAGGTTGTCTTTGCTCCCGATGTTGTTATTCATGCAATGCGTGGAAAGTTTAGAGGACGAACCGATTCGCTTTTTTTAGCTAATAACAAGCGCAATATTGCACTCTCTGGATACGGGGCCACATTTCGAATGTGTCGGGAAGATTACACTAAAACACCCTATGAAAAAGCTGAATGGCGTCACGCACTTTCGATTCTGAATTGTACAGATGTAAGAATTTCCGGGGTAACTATGCTCGAAAGCGGGGGCGACGGCATTCAAATTGCCGAAATCAAAGCCGAGGGCGAAAGACTGCCTTCTAAGAATATTCGCATTCGTGATGTAGTTTGCCGGAATAACCACCGCCAAGGCATTTCGGTATGTAGTGCTGACGATTTGCAAATCGAAAACTGTTTATTCGCAAATACAGGTGGCACGCCTCCTTCCGCTGGAATTGATTTGGAGCCTGATGAATCTTGGCAACAGTTGTCGAATGTTGTTATCCGCAATTGTATTGCTGAAAACAATGACGGCTCTGGATTTTTAGTGTATTTACGAAAACTTGAAGGTAGCCGAAAGCGAATTTCTATTTTATTCGAAAATTGCTTTGTTGATGGTGCTGGTCAATTTGGCTTGGCGGTGGGGGCGGTGCCGGATAAAAGCCCAAAAGGTCTTATCGAGTTTCGCGAGTGCCTGGTGGAAAATAGTAGCCAAGCAGGCGCCTACGTTTATGATAAGTCTTCTAAGGGTGCGCTTGTT
>CAZIGP010000308.1:0-5967 GCA_964538425.1 uncultured Pirellulales bacterium
TCACAAACGCGTTTTCTATTCCGAAGATGGAACCCGCCCGCTACAATTGAACGCCGGCAAAGCTGGCAAAAGTGGTCGCCGTAAACTGTGTATCGTCGATTGGGATGGCGATGGCCGGCTCGATATTTTGACTGACGGAAAAAATGCCAATTGGTTGCGGCAAGTCGCCGACAGCAATGGACAACGGTGGTTCTTTCGCGACATGGACCAACTCGGCGATCGTCAACTGGCCGGACACGATACGAGTCCCACCACGGTTGACTTTAACGCCGACGGTGTCCCGGATCTGCTGATTGGAGCTGAAGACGGGCACTTTTACTATCAGCGAAATCCAAGAAGAAGTGCCGAGTGAAGAGAGGGCGACAGATGTCTAGGGAGCCTCGGCATTTTGCGCATTACTGCTAAACCATATCTGAGGAATTCATTGTTCTTGCTTATAGTTGACTGGATCATTCGAACATGCATCGATAACAAAACCGCCCATCAGGAGCGGCATCGCCGCTAATGTGCACATCTAGTTCGTCGTCTATATTTTGCATATTATCAATCCATTTGAAGTCGAACGGTGCCAGTACTGAGCCCCCGCGATGTCCAAGGGCTTCGACTGGCAAGGCCAATTGCAGTTGGTCGTTCTGCACGCGGTAATTTACTTTGGCTATTTCTTTCCACTTCCAACCTCCTTGATTCACCTCAATTGTCCCGGTCGATCGATTCACGATCAAATCAAATCCGCGCCAACCCGTCGAATTGTTTTGATCGTGGTCAATCAATAGCCACATCCAGTTGGAATCCGTCGGAGCGGTCAACATCTCTCTTGTCCGAACCCAGAAATAGACGTGCTTTGTGTCCCGACAAACTTTCGTTTCGACGATGTCGTTTCTGCCGGAATGATTAGTGTAATGTAGGCCGTTGATGCCGTCGAAATCTCTGGCAATCGTTTCGCCCACATGGTCATGAAACGTCGTTTTGATTGCTTGCCATTGGCTGGCATCGCCGTCGATGTCAATTGTACGGTTGGCCGGCGAACGTGGTTGCGAAGGCACTCCCTTGAATTGTCTGACATTGGCGACAAGTTGGTAATAATAATTGTCGCCATGGCCACCTTTCATTGGCTCGATGTCGCGGCTGTATTCCTGGTCAAATTGATCGATAAAAACAATCGGTTGTTCGGGTCGCTGAAATCGGGTTGCGAACCACTCGTTCCAGCCGGTTACAAGCACGAACTGCGGCTTGACATTCAGCGCCCTCCGCCACTGCTCCTCAAAATTCAAACCCGCATTGATGCTCTCGTGCCGATGGTCGGCGTTCCCGTTGTGAAATCCACGGCCGCGCGCATCTCCTCGACTCATATCCGTAACTTGACCATCGCTTGCCTGCAGGTTTTGTGCGACAGAAACACTCATTTGCTCCGGCCGAGTTCCGTCGCGATCAAATCCAAATGGCTGCGGGTAAGTCGCTTCCCAGTGCCAGGCCAGGCGCGTGTTCTCCATCGTGAATGGCCAGTGGGCGCGGCGCAGCGTGAAAAACTTGCGTAGCTTGTCATTGGCAACCTTTGGATCACACAGCATCAGCGGCTTTCCTTGCCAGCGAAACCAGAGAACGGGATAAAGTTCCTTGGCGTAGAACTCATCGAAGATCTTATTGGCCGTTTCCGCAGCGGCAGTGTTGACCATGAACGCTACCGGTGGAGTCCGCCCTCCTTCCTTATGAATGGCCAAGAACACTTCGCAGAGCTTCAAATAAACTTCTGGGTAAGTGACTGCGTTCGTCGTGTCGAACACAAGTGTGTCGATGCCGGCATCGACCAACATGGAAGCATGGCGGCGGAGTACCCAAGGATCGGTGCTGCGGTAGTAGCCAAACAGCGGTTCGCCCCAGTAATGCGGTATGCCTACCGCGCCCCACAAAAGAGAGTCCGGTTTAAAAAGCGCTTGGGGATCGGCGGCCAGGATTTTCGATACATCGTGCGGGCTTTTATCACGGTCGTTGTGGCCACTTCCCTGCTGGTTGTGCCACAAAAAATAAAACATACCAACAAAACGATCGGTGGCAGGCGGGCCGACGTCGGAGGCCGTTGGCAAAATGCGCCCTAAACCGTCGATCGCAGACCATGCAGTTCCATCAATGATCGATTGTTCCAATGGCTCTTCAGCGCGAGCTGCCAGACCAATCCAACACAGCGAAGTGGCGATTAGGAGTCGAATAAGTTTGTTATACCAAGGTATGATGTATATTCTTTCGATTAGGGATATTTGAGAACTAAAGATGATTATTGAACAGAAAATATTCGTTACTTGTCGAAACGTATTAGCTTGTGCTTTCACGCTGCAAGCTTCTTACCGTATAGAATCGTGGGTTACCGATCAACAGGGTGTGATTTATGTTTTGTTGGCGAAACTTAAAAACATGAATGAGACTGGTTGGATATCCGTTTTCTGAACAAGATCAAACTTTGGACGGTTCAGCGATCGAGAACTACATAAGAATGATCCCAAAATAAGCTTAACCATGCGGCAATGGATATTGTTGTTAAGCAATTGCCAAAGTGTTTAAGTGTTTTGGATCAATAGCCGAGTCGTTCATTGGCAATATTAAACAGTGGAGCGCCTTTAACAAAATGTTCCAAATTCTTTGCAAGCAGCTTCAATAATACGGTCCAGTATTCAGCAAAGACGCCGGACATGTGTGGAGTAAGAATAGCATTCGGTGCATCGAACAATGGATGCGAGGCAGAAGGAGGTTCTTCCGTAAAACAATCGACCCAGGCTCCACCTAGTTGACCCGATGCTAGCGATTGGGCGAGTTGCCGTTCATCGACGATTCCACCACGTGAGATGATAACCACATGGGCTCCAGATTTGAGCAAGGCCAATTCTTTTCCGCAAATCATTCCGTGCGTTTCGCGTGTGCGCGGGGCTGTAACAAGGAGAACATCACACAGCGGCAACATTTCATCGATTTGTTGCCGACCAAACCAACGCTCGGGGATTGTACCTTTCGGATCCCCGGTGCCGGGCCAGCCTTGAAAGCGATGATCGCTGTGCTTGTTAAGACTACGGGTCAGGCAGACGACGCGCATTCCCAATGCGTGCAATTGCCGCGCACATTCGCGGCCGACACTTCCATAACCGACAATACCGACGGTTCGATCTCGTAGCAATAATCCTGCCCATGCCTCGCGATTTGGCCATCTGTGAGACGCTGTGAAATTGCTTACCTCTCGCATGCGATGAAAAAGAGCAAGGATCGCGCAGGTTGCAAATTGGGCCATCGGCACACTGTGAATACCGCTAGCAGTGGCTACGGGAATGTTTTGTTTCCAGATGGGATGCCCGATCAGGTGATCGATACCTGCAGAAACCAACTGCACGAATTTAAGATTTGGCCAACGACTGAGGTCGCACGGAATCGTCTCGGAAACCAATATATGGACATCCTGACCGTTCATGTGATCGGGCTGTACAAGACACTCCGATGGTGCACATTCCAACCGCGCGCCAGGATGCGTTTGAAGGATCAGATCGCGGTCGGCCTGCGTCAATTCGTAAGGGATGTTAAACAGCAGCTTCAATGGCGAGCTCACGTACGCTCTCCGGTTCCTGGAATGAATTTATATTTTTGCAGTAGCTCCGGATTGATTTGGACGCCAAGTCCCGGACTTTGCGGCAGACCAGCGCTGCCGTCTTGAATGCTAAACTCATCAGCCAATAAATCATTCTGCACCGAGGTACAGGCGACAACTTGTTCCAGCCATTCGACCGATTGTGAAGCTGCCGCGACATGCCAGGCTGCGGCAAATGCCGGACCAACGGAAGCGCCGGTATGGAGTGCGATCGGGATAGTGTGGGCTTCTGCATGATGAATGATTCGCATCGTTTCTTGAATGCCGCCAACATAGCCCAAATCGGGTTGTGCCAGGTGAAACCCTTTGGCAGCCAAGAAAGTATGAAATTGATCCAGACCGCTGAGGCTTTCGCCGCCGGCGATTGGAATCGGCGAGCGCGCCCTCAATTCCGAGTAACCACATACATCGGTATATGCGAGCGGCTCTTCGTAAAATCGCAATCGGAACGGGGCAAGGGCAGACGCGATTTGTGCCGCCTCGGTGGCACAAATTGGATTGGGCACACCCCCTTGATGTCCGTCGATTGCCAGATCAACCACTGGTCCGAACTCCTTGCGCAATATTTCGAAACAACTCACCATTTCGTCGATTCGATGGGCAAATGGCAAGTCGATCTCTGTCATCCGGCCTTGGTGGAGCGTGGGAGATGGCTTGGGCATTTCATAAAAATTGGTCGATAGCTTGACCGCACGAAATCCTTGTTCGGCGTAAAATGCCACTTTGCGCACGTTTTCTTCTTTGGGCCAGCAGGTTGCACCACCTGAGGCATAAACCGGGATTCGCTCACGCATTTTTCCACCGAGCAACTTGAATACGGGTGCCCGATGGATCTTGCCCAACAAATCCCACAACGCGATTTCAATTCCGCCGATGACACTTCTGCCTGCCCCAGAGCGAGCCCACCAGACGCCCTCGTCGAACATGTCTCGAGAAAGCCGAGAGATTTCTTCCGGATCCTTCCCGATGAGCACGGGACGAAAAAAATCGACGAGCGCAACGACGCTTTCTGGAGCAAAGTAACCGAGCGTGATTTCCCCCAACCCACACAACCGAGTATCTGTCTCGATTTCGACGATTGCTGTTGAATGCAAAAGCTGCGGAAACCAAGGATCGTCGGTCCATTGGGCGGAGAGTAGGTGCGTCTTGAGATCGGTTATTTTCGGCATAATTTGACACTTACAGCGTATGGCAGTAGACGACTCAATCTGTAAATAGAGACGGCGTTGTTGCAAGCATGATAACGGATCTTCGTTGCTCATTGGGGTTTGCAACCTGGACGGTACTGTGCGTGTAGTTTACTCCGGTATAAAACAGCCACCACTTGTTGTCATGACAAACCATCGCACTGGGGGGATAAATCGCCATTGAATCAGGTTCCCCGGACTTTCCACGCTCAAGCCAGGGACGGCGAACTCGATTCCAATGGATGCCATCTTTGGAGAACGTATAATGCAGTTCAGTGAAACCATCTTGAACTCGGTACCATCCGAGCAAACCGACGCGTCCACGTGGCGTGTGGGTGACCGTCAAATGGTAGAATTGCGTATCGATCGGATCGTTTTTATCCGGAGCCAGCACCTTGCGCTGGCGCTTATCAAATCGCACACCATCTTCACTTGTGAAGCGGTCGATCACGCGAAAACCGTTCGGGATGTTGTCGTGAGCAACATAGCGTGGATCTTCTTTGGTCAAGGTTTCGAGCGACTGCGCATACATCTCGAAGGTGCCGTCGGGCAGTTGATATACGGTCGCGCCGTCATTCGTGAGAATGTCTTCGAGTTTTAGACCTTTCTGGAATTTCTTGTAGTCAGTGTTGTCCCAAACGGTGTAGAGGCATGGCCGCTCCGGATCGATGACGCGGTACCGCCTGCCGTCATGGCTGTCGGCCGCTAGGTATCGCTGGACTGATCGGCCGTTTTGTTCTCCCGTTACAAAAAAATAGAGCCGGTGACGCCCATTCTTCAGTCGAATGTGCGTAGGAATAGCGAGTCGCCAGCCTTTGGGCAGATTTCCGATAGCTAGCGGTGCGTCTTCAGGCTCGCCTTCACTCAAAACCGCGCGAGTCTTAGTCATTTTTTCACCCGGAACCCCCTGAGCAATTCCGATGGCGATGTATCCTTTAATCGGATCATTGGCGCCATACCAAAGTCGCCAGCGACCATTATCCAACGGCTCAACGGTGGACATAAAGGCTTGAATTTCATTTTGTTCCCACGGCTCGACTCCTTCGAGAACAATGCCCTGTTTTTTCCACGAGTCTGCTGAACAAGGCTGGGGGAAGCCGGCTTTATCGTTGGCAGCAGCAATTGACGAGCAGGGGTAATGCAGACTGCTGGCTAGCG
>CAZIGP010000309.1:0-5265 GCA_964538425.1 uncultured Pirellulales bacterium
TGAAGGGTGTGATTCTCAGCATCACCCCTTCGGTGCAAATAATTGATGTTTCACACGAAATTTGCCCTCAGGCCATTCGACAAGGAGCAATTGTGCTTGCCGAGTCGACTCCATGGTTTCCAGCCCAGACGATTCATGTAGCCGTTATCGACCCGGGAGTGGGCACGCAACGACGAATGATTTACGCTCGTATTGGCGACCAGCAATATCTTGCACCCGACAACGGCCTGCTTAGTTTGCTCGCAAAGCGTGACCGTCCGACTCGCATGGTGGAATTAGCAAATGCCGAGCATTGGCTGCCGGCGGTTTCCCACACTTTTCATGGCCGAGACATTCTTGCACCCGTGGCGGCTCAATTAAGCCTCGGGCTTGAACCCGAACGCTTGGGACCGACAATTTCAGAATTGCAGACGCTCGATTGGCCGCAACCGCGGCAAAATGGCAAATGGATCGAAGGCGAGGTCGATTGGATCGATCGTTTTGGCAATCTAATTACCAACATTCCGTTGGATCTATTAAGCGAAGCTCGAGAGGCATCATCTTGCCAGTTAACATGCCAGACAACAAAAGTTATTGGTATTTCAACAACTTACGGTGACCATCCAAACGGTGAAACGATCGCCTTGGTCGGATCTGGTGGCATGCTAGAAATCGCTGTGGTGAACGGCAACGCGAAAGAAAAGTGTGCAGCGAAAGTTGGCGACAGAGTGATTGTTGAATGGTAAGTTTCTAATTCCGATCTGAACCCTGAACCCCTGAGCCTGAACTCCCCCCCCTGCCCTGCATGCCTACTCACGACGAATTTTTACGTTGGGATCGAGAATTTGTCTGGCATGCATTCACCCAGATGGCAGAGTATCAACCCTTGGTGATCGAGCGAGCACACGGCTGCACACTAGTTGATATTGACGGCCGCGAATATCTCGATGGCACAGCCAGCCTGTGGTGCAATCTGCATGGACACCGGCATCCACGGCTTGATGCGGCGCTGCGGGAGCAACTCGACCGCGTCGCTCATGTGACCAATCTCGGCATGTCGAACCCCACAACAATCGAGCTTGCCAAGCGACTTGTGGACATTTCGCCGGCAGGCCTCAATCACGTTTTCTTCTCTGACGATGGCGCAACGGCGGTCGAAGTGGCTCTGAAAATGGCCTTGCAGTATTGGCGGCAGCGTTCTGATCCCCAACCCGACAAAACGGTCTATCTTGCCTTTGGCGATGCGTATCACGGTGATACGCTCGGCAGCGTTAGCGTCGGTGGCGTCGAGCGTTTTCACGCAATGTTCCAGCCGCTGTTGTTCGACGTCATTCGCTTGCCGGCGCCGGACAGCTATCGATTTCCACCGCAAATCGATCAACATGCCATAGAAAAACTAGCGGGCTCCGAATCGCTGAATATGGTCGATCTCGTGATGAAACTCGAAGAGTCGTCACCGCTCGAATATCATTTGGCGATTTTCAAACATGTGTTGGAAAGAAACCACCAGCGCATCGCTGCTGTGGTGATCGAACCGCTCGTGCAATGTGCTGCCGGAATGTTGACCCATCCACCCGGCTATCTGCGCGGTGTTCGTGAGCTGTGTACGAAGTACGATGTGCTACTCATCGCCGACGAAGTCGCCGTCGGTTTCGGCCGTACTGGAAAAATGTTTGCTTGCGAGCATGAAGGAGTTATTCCCGATTTTCTGTGCTTGGCGAAAGGCATCACAGGCGGATACATGCCACTAGCGGCAACGCTGACCACGGATGAAATTTGGCGGGCATTTTTAGGAACATATTCCGAGTCCAAAACTTTTTTCCATGGTCATACTTACGGCGGCAATCCACTCGGAGCAGCAGCGGCCTTAGCAAATCTGCAAATATTCGAAGAAGAGCAAACACTCCAGCAGCTCCAGCCCAAAATTGAACGATTGGCGAAAAATCTGAGCGGCCTCAAAGACCATCCTCATGTCGGTGACATCCGCCAACGAGGTCTTGTTGCTGGAATCGAATTGGTGAAAGACAAGGCTACCAAAGAAGCATACCCGTGGGAGGAGCGCCGCGGGTGGCAGGTTTGCGAAGCGGCTCTGCAAGCAGGAGTGCTAATCCGCCCGCTGGGCAACGTGGTGGTTATTTTTCCGCCCTTGGCAATTCAGCTTGATGAACTCGATCGAATTTGCGCTGCGGTCAAGCATGGCATTGAGAAAGCAACCGCCGAGTAACTTAAATTCTTGTTATAGCCCGCGCAGGCCACATTTCACTTACTGTGCCGAAGATTTCGTTCCTCGATCCGAACCGCCGATTAGTACGCCGTTCGGCAATGGACGCCCGGCGGTGGCAAAACCAAGTCGATAAAGCTCTTCCTTAATTTGTCGATATCCCGCGAAGCTGTTGGGATAGGTCCAAAGCGTTACCGTGGTATCCGATGGACTGTGTCGAGCCAAAACTGCTCGGAATTCCGATCGCCCTGATAGAGCTTGATCCAAGGGTTCGCCTTGTTGCACGCCAACTGGCACGAGTTGCCATTCTCGCGTGCGGATGCCGAGCATTCCTCGAGCTCGGTCGGCGATCATCTCCATCGTATATCGGAACTCAAAACCATTCCGTGGGCCAACCACTCCTACCCTGTCTGATAGATCACCGGCGTGCATTGCTGCATTTTTCATGTTTGCCCGCACGTCTTCTACGAATTCATCAACAGGCACGTACGCGAGTCGTCCGTCCTTCAATTGAAAGTGAATTTCTTTTCCTAATACGGTGCGACTTAGCGGTGTCGGATAATGATTTATTTGCTGGGTCGGCGGTTTTTGAGCATCGAGATCGGCAAATTCCTTTTGGCTACGTTCCAAATCTCGTTTGGTTTCATCCAAGCGGCGTTTCAAGTCATATTCTACCTGTGCAGCAGAATCTAGTTGCGAACGACGGTCGGACAATTCTTTTTCAGCTCCGACCATCACCGTTGCCAACGCTTCGCGATCCTTCGATCGCGCCGCAGACTCTTCTTCAAGTGTTTCAAGTTGCTGTTGGACTCGTCGCACTTCGTATTCCATCGAAGCGACTTGTTGGCCGAGTGCTGCGGCTTTTGTCTTGGACTCTTCTCTTTCTTTTGCCGAAGGCGAACTCTGCGCACGCATCCCCACCACCATCACCAAAATGATGAGAATGCCAACAATATTCGTTGTTACGTCGAGAAACGAGTCCTGACCGGCAGCTTCAAGTTGGTGTGATTCGTCGCGTCGCATCGAAAAAAGTTAAAAACTTAAGGCTAGAGGGGAGTTCATTTCGCGTAATTGATAGCTGATTTCTACCTTCTCTTCACATCCATCCCGCTGTTTGCCAGCAGCACTTGCAAATCTTGGGCGCGCCCTTCACCGTTAGGATTCACGTCAAGTGTTAACTGTGGTTTCCAATACATGCCTCGGCCGGCAATGCCCCAACCTCGTGTTTGCTCGCGCACGGCTGCCACGACTTGGTCAATCGACTCTTCCGTGTGTGACGTTAACGGAATAACCTGGGGTTGTTGATCTCGAGAATCAGGCATGATCACAATCCGATCGGGCCAGCATTCCAAGCGAATTGGTCGCGTGATGGGCACGGAAGCATTCGAACTCGATGGCAGCGCCCAATTACGTCCACGAATGTCAGCCATGCTATGGGAAGCGGTGCGCTGCGTCGGCTGGCTCTGATTCAATTGCAATGACGGTGATGGAGTGCCCGCCGACAAAGAGCTTGAATCACCGCCACTTGCTTGTCCCATGCTGCTCGCTGCCGTGCCGCTTGGCGAACCCGAGGCATTCGTTCCTGGTGAACCGGAAGCGCTAGCGCTGGAGCCGGCTTGCCCTTGAACGCCGCCGTATTGACTAGCGTCGCCATTAGCAACGCTGTTCGCGCCTGAGTAGGACGGATTTGCATTTGTCGAACTCCCATTCTGCGATAATCCGCTATGTTGAGAAGGATCACCGCTTCTGCCAGTTGAATTCTGCCCGTTGAAGGAATTCCCTGCCTGGTTGCTGGCTGCATTGTTGAAATTTCCTGCCGAATTTCCAGAAAGATGATTTGTTCCGATCTGAGCTTGGTTTCCATTTCCTTTTCCACTGGAGCCGTTGAATTCATAACCTCCTTGACCAAACCCGTTGCCGCCACCTCTTGGATTGTCAGAGTACCTGCCCGAGCCGGCCCCCCGAAATTCACCACCGTCGCCTGCAAGTTCGTTATTGATGTTATCGCTTCTACCAAAACCGCTACCGCCACCCATGCCGTAGTTTCCTAACGCATTGTTGCCTCGGGGTGAAACGGCATTACCGCCACCTGCAGCAAGAGATCGCCCATCACCGGTCCCTTGAGGAGATATTGAATTACCGCCCGAAGCCCCCTGCCCTGCTCCTTCTTGGCCACGATAGCCGCTGTCCATCGCCGAACGCCCAAATCCACCCAATGGGTCATTTGCGAACGGATCGTTCCCTAAGGAAGGCCCTCCATCGCGCACCAATCCGCCACGAATGGCCGATAGGCGATACTGAGCTTTCGATTTGCGTTCGAACCGTTCAGGGCTAGCCTGAGCCAGCCATTGCAATCGTTGTCTGGCTTCTGTCACGGCTCGCTCTTCCATTTCCTTGAGTTGCGGCTGCGGGGTTAGCGGAAAATCAAGCTTCCAATCGCCATCGACCAGTTCATAACCGAACTCTGCATCCCAAGAGGCCATGGCTTCGCGTGCCAAATAATAGCCAATAATTCCATCAGGCCGTACCAAGAGCAGCGGATAAGGTTCGTTTGGAATATCTGCCGAGGGTGGTGGTTGCTGGCTCCAATATTCTCGCGCGGCTCGCAGCGCGGAAGCGAGCGGGTTGCCCGGCCCACTTGGTCCCATAAAGTCGGCCGGAGTGAAAACGATCCCTTCAGGTTGCAAGATGATGGAATCCGAACGGCATTCAAGATAAATGGGGCGGCGGTGCGTTCTGTGAATTCCATCGAAAGGAATGACGGCAAATGCTGTCTTACGATAGAACGCACTTGCTATGTCATTATTTAATGCCGTCCCTAAACGCATCCGTTCTGTATTCAACCGTAAAAGCTCTGCTCGCAATGCATCTTGCTCCCGACTTACCGTGCCAGTCGCGTCGGGAAACTGCTTCGCGGCCGCTTGCAAGTCTTCGATCTGCTTCATAATCCGCCGCGAATGATCTTCGATGCTGCTAAGTCGCTGGCGGGCTTCTTCAAGTTCGGCTAACGTTTTTTCGCGTGCTGCGGCCAATTGATCGACGGTCAATTGCAATTGCTCGCAAGC
>CAZIGP010000309.1:5275-5956 GCA_964538425.1 uncultured Pirellulales bacterium
CTTTCCGTAATCTTGGCGTTGGCGGGAGGGGGCCGGCTTCTTCTTGTTCTTGCTTCACTGCTGAAAGGCTTAACTTGCCTCCGGAAATCTTCGACGGATTATCGCGCGCTTGGCGGTTCAACACGCCTAGCACAATAATTAGCGTCCCCATCGTGCAAAGCAGCACGTCGAGCAACGGCAGAAGATTCACATGCGGTGTCCCGCGGCTGGGGGCTTTCATGCGATCCGAAATTCCTACTCAAAACGTGACAACAATTAATGGGCGCGCAGAATTACCCCATCAAGATCGGCATAATCGGAAAAGTCGCTGAACCGAAACCTGGGATTAGCTCTGCATAAATCCAGGCAGGGAAAAGTAGGTAATTTGCGTCGTCTGCAAGCTGGAGTGAAAGCCGCAAAATTTACCAAAGCGGCAGACTCTACCTGACCGATACTACTTCCACGCGATCATCGAATTTTTTGTAGACATCCCAGGGGGGACTCAGTCCGGGTCGGGCCTGCACAAACAGCCCCCCGGACTGTTTCTTGCGCTAACATCGCAAGTTGATGGTCAGAAGTCGGTTGTGGCAATGAACGCTGAATTGACTAACTAAGATTTGTCTGCTTTATAAGTCGCAAAGCAGCGTGGAGTTTCCCATAAATGAGTTTCGACGATCGGAAATCCTTGTTTAGCCGTGAAGT
>CAZIGP010000310.1:0-5951 GCA_964538425.1 uncultured Pirellulales bacterium
TCCATCGGAGTCCACTCGGCTGAAATCGCCGCGCAGGGCAAGAAATGTGCGGCCTCGTTCCTCGTAGTTTTGCGCGGTGTATTGGTTGGCACCGTCGATATCGGCTTGATATCCGCGCAAGGCAAACGGATTGTCGGCAATTTGGACGCTTCGGTAGTTAATGCCACTATTTCCGGCTGCTGAAATTCGATACTCCACCTTCAATTCAAAGTCGCGCGTTTGACCTTTGCGCCAAACGATGAACGAATTTTGTTTGAGCAATGTCTCTGGAGTAACCTCACCCACGAGGCAGCCATTCTCAACTCGCCAATACTTCGGGTCACCCTGCCAGCCATCGAGTGACTTGCCATCAAAAATCGACTCAAAGCCAGTTTCGTCATTGCCGACAGGCGTGGGATAGACTTGTTGCGCAAAAATTTGAGCGGCTGGGATGATCAAGAACGCCGCAAACAACTTACAGACAAAGAATCGCATGGTTTCTAGCTCCTTTGTCGGCGATTATAACCAATTTGCAAATTGGATGAGGAGTCGGCTAGTATTACCAGAGGTCTGAATTGGAATCGAGCTATTTGGCACGCGATTGAGAATCGAGAGCCGCGCGAACACTAAAGCAACTGAACATTACAGCCTGGAGAATATCTATGCCCTTGGTGAATGTAAAACTGATCGAAGGCGTTGTCACGCCAACACAAAAGCAAGAGATGATCCGCAAGCTCACTGACGCGATGGTATCGATTCAAGGTGAGAACATGCGTCCCGTGACATGGGTTGTTATCGAAGAAGTTAAGAGCGGCGATTGGGGAATCGGTGGTAATCCTCTTACCTCGAACGATGTGAAGTCGCTAGCGGCTGGCAAGTCTGCGGTTTGACAATAATCTAGCCTGACTTTTCCAAACGTTTACTGGACGCTGCAATCGCTTTCCGGCAAACGCGATTTGTGCCGGAGTTGGCTGGAAGGATGTTGGTAATTTATGCTAGCTTCCCTCAAGTGGCTCTGAGATAAATCAGCCGTTGAACTCAGATTGATCGCGTTGGTTCTTGAACGGGCGTCAGCGCTAAAGATCTTAAAAACTTGTCGGGGCATTCTTTACCCTCAAAGAAAATGGTTTGGTCGAGCGGAACTTTACATCCGCGCCTCACTTTTGGCCCGTTTCCTCTTTGCTTAGCCAAACAATAAAAGTGCTTGCGCGTTTTTGGGCAACGAATCTTACTGGCCGCCAATCCTTTCAGGCGCGGTATTTGCTTCTCGACCGGCATTCGAGTCTTGCCATCCATTTGCTTTAGGAGCTATCAATGTTTATGCCTCTCCGCACACTCCGAGCCACCATCGCGCTCGCCACGATTTGCTCGTTTATCGGCGTTGCGAAGTCGGAAAGTATCTACGCAATCCTCAACAATGATCCCTCGGTGGGACAATATTTAGTCACGTTCGATAGTTTGACAGGAATCGTGCAGTCAAGTGTGGTGCTACAAACGGCCAACACTGTTAGCCCCCTTGCTAGTATCGATGTGCGGCCTGCAACGGGACAACTTTATGGTTTTGATGCAGCGGCACGACAATTGTTTACAATCAATCCGACCAGTGGCGCACTCACGGCCGTTGGCGTTCCATTGCCTGCCGAGATTTCTGGAACAGCAATCGACTTCAATCCTACAGTCGATTTAATTCGGCTAATCGGAACGGGTAATATCAATCTACGAGTCAACCCGACAACTGGTGCGATCGCCGGGACGGATACCAATTTGGACTACCAAAGTGGCGATTCGAATCAAGGTGATATCCCGAACATTCGCGGAATTGGCTACACCAATAGCTTCGCTGGCGCTGCATCCACCGTATTGTACGATGTGGATGTAGATAACGACGTTCTTGTGACGCAGACTCCGGCAAACTCTGGATTGCTGCAAACGGTAGGTGCTCTAGGAGTAAACCTGAACTCTGGTGGGCTTGGCACGTTTACCGGCTTCGACATTTCTGGCAGCACTGGTGTTGCTTACTTGACCGATGGTCCTTTTGGAGGTGCATCGAATTTCTTTACGGTTAATCTGGCCTCGGGTGCTGCGACTTCCATTGGTACGATCTCAGGACTTCCGACGGGCCGAACCGTGGCAGAAATTGCAGTCGCATCTCCGGTGCCTGAACCGACATCAATACTTTTAGTTACAATTTCTAGCATCTGCTTTTTTGCAGTGCGACGTCTTGGTACGGCAAAAAGTGCCCGCAATTAAATCCCAGGCCCAATAAAAGGTGTTTCATCAACTGATTGAAGTGGCAGTAGCTTATCGCATGCGCGAGTTAGCTTGCTATTCCTTCCGAATTGGACCAGGGATTTCCTTCGACTTCTTTGGGTACGTCGGCGGATAGGATCCACACGACAATGCGGCGGGCGATGACGAAATACAATAACCAGACCATGCTGACGAGATAAAGCCACTGCGGTACAGCTTTGCCATGCCTGAAGTTTTCCATTAATATCGCAGCGATGGCGAAACCTCCCATCAGCGACATGGGATAGGTGATTGGCACGATGATGCCGACCATCAAAAATCGTTTTGCCGTGTGGTGAATGCCCGCTTTGGCTGCCGTGCGAACGCTGCCCCACCAAATCAGCACGGCAATGACGGTGCCGCCGATCAGAAGAATGTTGACGGCTGCTTGTCCGCCGGGACCGGTTCGGGAAATATTGCCGACCACCGCCAGCGGCACTGCGAAGTATGCCGTAAGCGAAAAGAAATCGAGAATTGTAAACTGCACTGGCGCGGTCTTTGCCTTCGCGGCCAAATCCATCGGCCTAAGCACATAGGGGCCACCCCAAAAGCCAAACAGCACGACCGCCACGGCCAAAACCCCGGCAATAATTTCGTGAGATCCATCCATGCTAGATATTCTACCGCCAATGCCGGCTCTTTTCGCTGTGGTGCTAACTCCTTCATGGGGCAGAGGTTTCGGCCTTTTTTCGGCCAAGGAAACCAATGATAGTCAACTATGGGGCTTCGATTTGCCGATTCATTAGATAGTCCCGCCTTTTCTTCCCGCCTCTCCGAATTGCCTGCCAATGTCGCTGGCCTCCGCCTATCGCGACGCTACCGGTGCGGTTGTATCATCGCAGCCGTTTCAGCGTCCAATACCTGCTAACTTAAGCTCGCCGCCAACTCCGCTGCGCATGGGTCCTTGGGCCTTCGAGGCCACTTTAGCGGAAGGGCCGTGGAATCGCATTTACCGCGCTCGCCGGGCTGATAAAGAAACTGCAGCTTTCAATCATTCCGCTAGTTATGCCATCAAAGCGCTTCATGAACGTCATTGGTCGGACCCCTTGGCTGTGGCCCGATTTAGAACGGAAGCAACCGTCGGTCGCTGCGTGATGCACCCGCATGTGTCGCCTGCGGTTTCCGTCCACATTCACCAGCAACCGTATTATATTGTGATGCCGCTGCTAGCCGGCATGAATGCTGCTGCCATGCTAAAAACTAACGGTAAGTTCCAGACAGCGCTGGCGTTGTGGGTTGCTCGTCAAATTGCCGAGGGGTTGGAAGCCATGCACACGATGGGCTATGTGCATGGTGACGTGAGACCAGCAAAAATTTTTATCGGCGCTGATGGACATGCTACGCTGCTCGATTTGGGCTGTGCTCAGCGAGTGACGACGAGTTCGGACTTTGAAGCGCATTCGCTTTTAGGATCTATCGAATCGCATGCACCGGAACTTCTGGTCGGTCAATTTGCAACGCCGCGCAGCGATTTGTACAGCTTAGGGCTGACGATGTTCCACATGCTTGCCGGGCGATTACCGTGGCGCAGCACGGACGCTGGAGTAATTGCTGCGTGGAAAACATCAAGCCAAACCGCCGATGTGCGCGAGTTTGCTCCTGGTGTGCCTGCCGTCGTATCGCGATTTATCCGTGCACTTATGGCTGTTGAACCACTCCGGCGGCCAACCTCTGCTCGAGAGGTTGCGGAAGAATTGGTGCGACTGGAGATTGCAACCCTGGGTCAAAGATTACCCAAATAACTGCGTGAAAGTAATTAATCGGCGAAGGGATTCGCCTCTTGAATTTTCTAATTCCGGCCACGCTATTTTCCAGGATCTCGAAACATTTGGTTGTCTGGATCCCCACGCGATAATAAGTAAGCCATCAAATCGAGCACTTCGTCTTGATTCAGTGACTTGAGTAAGTCGTTTGGCATGAGCGAGACCTTGGAAGGTTCCTGACTTTCAATTTCGTCTCGGTTGAATATGGAAAGGTGCGTGCCATCTTCAGGATTGGTCTGTATCGAGACCTTGTTTTTTTGCTCTGCAACAATACGGCCTATGTAAGGTTTGCCGTTAACAACCACCACCGTAGCCTGATATTGATCGGAAATCACTTTGCTAGGATCGAGAATTGCCTCGGTTAAATCTCTCGGCTTGAAACGGCCGGAAAGCAACGTTAGGTCTGGTCCGGTGTTGCCTCCTTCACCGGCGAAGCGATGGCAAACAATACAGCGTGCGGCGGCAAACATTTTTTTGCCATTTTTGAAATCGCGATTGTGGAGTTTGTGCTCGATAAGATTCACCACTTCATCAACCGTCCATGCTTTGCCAGGGCCCTTAGGCTTGGGAAGATCGATGAAACCAAACGGCGGCCTTAGGCCGGCATCGTTGATCTGCTTTTGTTCCTCGGCTGACGCATTTTCGAAGGCTTCTTGATCTATGTTTTTCATAAAGCCTTCGAAACTTCGGCCACCGTTTCGCTTTGCTGCCGAACGCAAGAAAGCAAAGTACTTTCGGCGCTGGTCGAGAGTCCAGCCGCTTTTTACATTGCGCAGGGCCAAAGCATAATGAATTTTTTGCCGGTCGGGTTGATTGCCCATCATGGCTTGAATTGGCTTGCCGAATTCGTCGTTGCGTTTCAGCAGCCCGCCGAAGTTTTCTTCGTCAGTCAAGGGTGATGCTTCTCGATCCATTTGTTGCATCGTTTTTGCCACGACTGTGGGCGATTCCAAAAACACCAGCAAGTTGCACAGTTCGCGGTTAACAAAATCGCCGGCTGCCGGATAGACAGCATCGAACTTTGCAACCAGTGATTTGCGAGCTGCTTCGTCCGGCTTACCTAAACGAATCAAAGCCAATTCGTAAGCCCGCAGTAGTTCTAATTGTTGGGACTGGGGCAGGGAGCGGAAATCAAGCCGATCTAGTGCCGCAAGCAACTTTGGTAGGTGCTGCGCTTTGCCTTGACGGGCCATGGCAATCGCAGCGGTAATCAACGTTTGGGAATTTTTTTCGGTATCCAATCGATCTTGCCACAGCTCGATGGGTTGAAACTCGAGCGCAATACGAGCTGCGTAACGCAGAAAGCGATCGGCATGACCAAGATTCGGCCAGATTTCTGCGGAGATTACTTGGGATGGATTCGCGGCGTTAGGAATCGGCTTGCCATGATACGCTTCCAAGCGCCGGCGAAGCTGCCGCAGCTCGGCACTCTTATCGTTTTCGTTGTTCGCTGGCACGGAAGCAGTCGATTCATTACCTACATAAGTGATCCGATACAATTCTGACTGCGTATTGCGACCACCAACCGTGAAATACAATGCTCCATCCATTCCCACTACCATGTCGGTCAGTGGCAATGCCGAGCGAGATAAGAACTCTTCTTTTACCGCTTTGTAGGTCGATCCGCTCGGTTCGAGATGAACTGCGTAGATCGTGCCAAACGTCCAATCGCAAATGAAAAATGCTTGCTGATATTTGGCCGGCACTTTTGCACCGTAACCAAATACGACGCCTACGGGCGAGCCTGGCCCGGTGTTTAAAACAGGCGGTAAGCTATCGACATAGTAGGACGGCCAACATCCCGTGCCACTGCGCCAACCCAGCTCGCTGCCACTAGTGGCATGAACGACGCGGGTTGGCCGATACCCAGGTGAGCCCATGTCCCATTCCATGTCGGAGTCGTAGGTGAAGAGCTCGCCC
>CAZIGP010000311.1:0-5949 GCA_964538425.1 uncultured Pirellulales bacterium
TACGGTCTCCAGTGTGGCGATTGTGGAAGTGAGACAAGGCCAGGCCGGTTTCGACGAAAAGCTCGTTATGTACGAACAGCACATCGACGAAGCGAAAACGAGAGGCGTTGTCTCCGAATAACTACCGACCAAAAATCGCAGCTATTAAGCTGCTGGAGATGCTAACAGCGCAGTGGAAGAGAAAAGCCACCGCGATCGCTGCCAAAACATTGCGCATGATTAGCTTGACGATGATAACTGCTATCTGTAGCGGTCAAGCTGTTGAGCGAAGAAGGTAATCCTCGACGGTTACGACGTTGCTGAACCTCGATTCCATTCTCCTTAATTGAAAGAGCAGCTTCTTGCCCTACACCTTCGGATTCGGTAGGAGCCTGCTCGGAATCAATTTCGGTATTTGCCCAAAATCCAATTCCCACCGGCGAAAAAGGGGCCATCACTATTACGCAAGCTAATAGTGGAATGCTGCGCAAGCACTGAATGAGGTGTTGCAAAAAGCGTTTCATGACCCGTCAGCCTAGTGTTGTCGCCGGAAAAGCCGCTAACAAGCAGCTAGATATTAAAGTATTAGCGATTGTTATTCGTTGCAATACAGTTTTTTGGTTTTTTGAAGGATTCTGGCTCAGATACTTGCATGATGTGATTTCGGGCACTAGCATGCGACACCACCCTTTAGGTGTGTGGTATTCAATTATAGAGGGGTCATGGTTGGGGGCGAACGATGAGAAAAAAGGCTTTATTTGCCATTAGTTTAAGTTTAGCTGGATTTTTGCCTCTTTTGACAAAAGCCGCGGATGAAAAAGCAGCAGAGATCGAATCAAAACCGGCTATTACAAAAATTACGGGCCGACTGCCTAATCATTACGGCAAGCTCGTTGACAAAACACAACGTGAGAAAATATATGCAATCCAGGCCAAATACGCCGAGAAAATTAAATTACTGCAAGAACAACTGAAAGAAATTCAACTCAAACGTGATACAGAAATCCGTGATGTGCTAACTGCGGAACAGCAAAAGAAACTCGGCGAATTGATGGCGGCTGTAAAGGCTAAATCAAAAGCCGGAAAGAAAACAGAAGAAGCTGCAAGCAAATAACAACAAGATGCCGTTAAGTCATCTTGCGTACCAGCCAGTCTCCTAGTCGCGGAAATAACTGGATGACTGCAATAAATAACCTCGCGATGCCCGGGTAGATTAATTCTGGCTGGCGTCGGCGACAGGCAGCAAGAATGGCCTGAGAAAGCTTATCTGGGTTGATAGGTCTGATACGTACCCCGGCACCTGGTTTTGCGGCTTGAGCCGGAAGCCCCTCCATTTGATCTGCATATCGTTTGCCTCCATCGCCACGCTCAATTGGTCCCGGCGATACCAACATCACATGCACACCTTGGGGTGATAATTCTAATCGCAATTGCTGCGTATATCCTGCCAAAGCAAATTTTGTAGCCGCATAAGCGCCCACGTACCGGCTTGCTGATTTACCAGAAAGCGAACCGATGTTAATCAAATGCCCTCGACTGCGTAGCAGGTGAGGCATTACTGCTCTTGTGCAACGGACGGCGCTAAGAAAGTTAATTTCAAGTAATTGGCTGAAATCGTCTGGGGAAACATCCATCACCGCACTGCGAGTAGATCGGCCAACATTATTTACCAGCACGTCAATTCGACCAAAATGACGAATGGTTTGATCCACAAGCAATTCCACCTGTTCATTGACCGTGACATCGGCAGCAATTGCCAGCACCTGCGTGCCCAGTTGGCGAAGTTCCTCGGCCACAGACTCTAGCAAATCAAAAGAACGAGCCGAAATTACCACGTTGGCTCCTGCACGCGCGAATGCCGTCGCCAAAGATCGGCCAAAGCCACTTGAGCCACCGGTAATAATCACCACTTTGCTCGACCAATACGACTGTCGAGATATACTTTGAGATGCAACGGTAGGTGCCTGAGATTGTTCAGCCAAAGCCGACATCGCAAGTGCATGGACTGTGGGTACTGTAACAGAAAAACTCATGCTGATTATTCGTCAAACAGAAATTCGCGAGGCATCATGCCATATCGCTCTATCAATCAGTCTACTCCCCTATCGTCGCCTCTGCCAGCGTAAGTAATAAGTGCAATGCGCTTGCCCATTTCCGTTAAACTCCGTACCATGCCACTCGACTACATTAGCAGCGCATTTTGTGTCCTATAGCTGCTGCTCGGTACCCTCGAATTATTGAGTACTAAGCGTCAAGCTTAGCAGCCAACAAGGTACTCTTTTCGCATGAAAACCCAGAAACTTACCGAGCAATTCCAAAGCATTATCGACCTGGCGGCGGCATTAGCTTCCGTCGTCTCCGCCGATGCGCTGATGATTCTGTTGGAAGGCCAAACCGATTGGCAACGGTTACGCGAGGCATGTGGTGATCAACGAGTGCTGCTGGCGGCTGATTTTCCAGCAGAACTTGATGGGGCGAGCGAAGTCGGTTTTCCTACGGTCGTATTGAATATGGCCGACAGTCCCGTCTATGAAAAACTAACCCAAGCCTTGCTGGAAAGTGTGGCCGACGACATTTTAGCTCCGGGTGCAAAAGTCGTAGCCATCTACAGCGGATTTGAAGCAGAAGCAATCGATTCCATCAGCGTAATTCATTTAGGAGAACACCTTGGTAGATTGACCGTTGCCGACTTGCGGCAATTGGAAACCAAAGTACCGCTAGATACGTTGAAGGTCGTCGTCGATTTAGCGGTCGAAATTGGCCGTGAAGGACGCGAAGGCAAACCGGTGGGCACGTTATTTGTTGTTGGAGACACTCGCAAAGTAATGACAAGCAGCCATGCGCTTGTTTTCGATCCGGTGCGAGGATATAGCCGTAAAGAACGAAACTTGTTCGATTCGAAAGTGCGAGAAGGGATCAAGGAAATCGCACAAATGGATGGAGCGTTTATTGTTGCTCCCGATGGCACGGTGGAGGCGGCATCACGATACATTGATGCTTCGGCAGAAAGCATTACCCTTTCCAAAGGATTAGGAGCACGTCATTGGGCGGCCGCCGCCATTACGCGGAAAACTAAAGCCGTCGCCGTTGCCGTCAGCGAATCAACGGGTACCGTACGAATTTTTCAAAATGGCGAAGTGATTTTACGAGTCGAGCCGTTTCGCCGGCCGATGAAATGGAAAGATTTCGAATACGAACCGCCACCGCTCGATTGATTTGCTACGCAAGAGACTTTAAGGCTACTCAAATGGTTATAGCAGCCTTATTTGCCCATTCCATATTGCACTTTGGCCCGATAAAATTTGGAAGCTGGTGAATAAGGGTTGGCTGAATTCTGCAGTCATGCCTAGATAAGTAAGTGAGCCATAACCGCTGGATAACTTCTGATGACTAATCTTATTCGTATCTGGGCGGTCGGAGACATCGGTTCGATCATCACGATCGTCGTTGTTTTTATTGCGCTGATCGCTGGGCTTGTTGCGTTCGCAGTGTTCGCACGTTATTTCCGATTATGGATTCAATCGGTTACCACTGGGGCGAGCATCGGCATTTTCGATTTGCTGGGGATGACATTTCGTAAAGTAAACCCCACCATTATCGTCCGCAGCAAAATCATGGCAGTTCAAGCTGGCTTAGGCGAAGATACAGGAATTACCAGCAAGGCATTGGAAGCACACTATCTCGCTGGAGGAAAAGTGCCGCTCGTAATTCGTGCCATCATCGCATCCAGTAAAGCGAATACAATCAAGCTCGATTACAAATTGGCCACCGCCATCGACTTGGCCGGGCGAGACGTGCTGGAAGCAGTGAAAACCAGTGTCTATCCGAAGGTAATCGATTGTCCTGCGCGAGGTTCTGGCAAAGACTCGCTCGATGCCGTAGCCAAAAACGGTATTCAATTGAAGGTAAAAGCTCGAGTGACTGTGCGCACTAATTTGAACCAACTTATTGGTGGAGCAACGGAAGAAACCATCATCGCACGCGTCGGCGAAGGTATCGTCAGCGCTATTGGTTCGGCTCACACACATATGGATGTACTGGCCCAACCCGATCGTATTTCCAAAGCGGTTTTAGCCCGCCGACTCGATTCGCAGACAGCGTTTGAAATTGTGTCCATCGACATTGCCGACATCATGGTGGGCGATAACATTGGCGCCCGTCTACAAGCGGATCGTGCCGAAGCCGACATGCGAGTCGCTCGTGCCAAAGCCGAGGAACGTCGTGCGATGGCTGTAGCACTTGAACAAGAAAACATTGCTTCAATCGAAGGTGCTCGTGCTGAATTGGTAGCAGCCGAGGCTGAAGTACCGAAAGCGATCGCCACTGCGTTTCGCGATGGCGCGCTTGGAATCGTCGATTATTACAAGCTGCGGAATATTCAAGCCGACACAGAAATGCGACGCAGTATTTCGGGAGTAACCACAACCGCAACGCCGACCTGATCGAATCGTGTTTAGTTGTCAATCGTCAATAACGTGGACAATAGCTCCGACTGGCAACTAGTCCAAAAAATAGCACGAGGCGATTAATTTACTAGCCTTTCCTATTAAAATGTTTGCTCCTGTTTTTGCTGCCGATTGGGAAGTGCTCATTAAGGTAGGCACGTTCGTTATTGTTGGTCTTTACTATCTCATTACCCAACTTGCAAAAAAGGCCCCGGTGCAGCCCCCTCCGCGGCGGCCTCAACCGATTCAAGAACAACCTCCCCAACCCGCCAACGATCCGATCCAAGCTGAAATCAATGAGTTCTTACGACAAGCACAACAGAGGAAAGATCGGCGTGCAGAGCTAGACCAACCGATGCCTTCCCAGCCTCTTGCCGAACCCTTACGGCGGCCTCGCCCCAAACGCCGCACTGCCGGAAACACGGCCAAACGAGAATCCTCTCGTCAGCCGCCACCGCCACCCGTCATTCCAGTTGTTGTTGAGGTTGTCGAAACGGATCGCCCTCGAGAGTCACTCGCGGAACATTTGGCTCATCGTACGGAAACCTCGGTATTTGATCAGAAGACAAGGCCGCTGAGCCAGATGCAACAAGCATCGGATAACGAATTTCAGCAGCACATGCAGAAGGTGTTCGATCATCAGCTTGGCAAACTTAAACCAGCGACCATGGGAATGTTTGAGGCTGCTGGTGCCGCTGCTGCCGCTTCTCAGGCTAGTAGCGTTTCCACCACCTCTTCGCAGACTTCTACTGCACCAATGACGATCCGCAAAGGTGCCAGCGATATTGCTCTGTTCTTAGCTGGCAAGAAAAACATCCGCGATGCAATCATCCTGAGCGAAATTCTAACACGGCCTGAAGATCGGTGGTAACGCACAAGACTACAAGCAGAGGCTGGCATTTTGGTATGATTTAATCTGTTGCCAGCCAGGGGTTGCACCGCTTCGCTATCTGGGCATTAATAGCGGTGCGTCGTTTTTTATTCTTTGCCTTTTGCTTTCCATTCAAACATGCCTCTTTCTCCCGCAACTCCCGGAAAAACTCGACTCGGTTGGATCGGTAGTGGTGTCATGGGCCGTAGTATGTGTGGCCATTTGATTGATCGCGGCTTTGCAATGACAGTTTACAGCCGCACGAAAGACAAAGCCGAAACGTTGCTGTCCAAAGGTGCAAAATGGGCTGATACGCCGAAAGCCGTTGCCGAGCAATCGGACGTCGTATTCAGCATCGTCGGCTTTCCTAGCGATGTGCGAGAGGTAATGCTCGGTTCGCAAGGCGCGCTCGCTGGCAGTAAGCCCGGAAACGTGCTCGTCGATATGACGACAAGCGAACCGCAGCTTGCCATCGAAATTGCCGAAAAGTCGAAGCAAAAAAGTGTCTATGCCGTCGATGCCCCAGTTTCTGGTGGCGATGTTGGTGCCAAAGAGGCTCGGCTTTCCATTATGATTGGCGGCGACAAAGATGCCGTCGAATCCTTACAATCATGCTGGGAAGCAATGGGTAAAACCATCGTCTACCAAGGCGGC
>CAZIGP010000312.1:0-5935 GCA_964538425.1 uncultured Pirellulales bacterium
GTTCCGCCACATGACCGTTTTCGAAAATATTGCTTTTGGTCTCCGAGTCCGAAAGAAAAAACAAGGCGATGTGGAAAAAAAGGTACGCGAATTGCTTCATCTCGTGCGGCTTGAACGCATGGAGCATCGTTACCCTTCGCAATTGTCGGGCGGTCAACGTCAGCGAATTGCCTTGGCCCGTGCCTTGGCGATTGAACCCAAAGTCCTGCTGCTTGATGAGCCGTTCGGAGCATTAGACGCAAAAGTGCGGCAAGAATTGCGAGGTTGGCTGCGACGATTGCACGACGAAATCCACACTACAAGCGTGTTGGTTACCCACGATCAGGAAGAAGCCTTCGAAGTGGCCGACCGCGTGGTGGTAATGAATCACGGTCGCATCGAGCAAGTCGGTTCGCCGATCGATGTATTCGAACATCCAGCCACGCCGTTTGTGATGGATTTTCTAGGCAATGTGAACGTGTTTCATGGTCGGGTGCAAAGCGGGCGGGCTCATGTCGAAGGCGTAGCGGTCGATTATCCCGACTATCCGCACGAAACGCCGCAAGCGACGACCTTATACATGCGGCCTCATGAGCTGGATATTACTTTGCACCAAAACGGTGTGCCGGGAATGTCAGCCCAAATACTTCGAGTAAACCCCACAGGTTCGCTAGCCCGCATTGGATTGGTGACGGTGGACAGCCAACAGGAAATTCAAGTTGATTTAACGCTAGAACGCTACGCCGAACTGAATTTGAAACCGGGCGACGCCGTATTTGTGTTGCCCAAAAAGGTGCGAGCATTCTTGCCTGAATACGTAATTTAAACGTGAGGTTAGCGGGATTCGTGAGAATTCCAATGAGCAAACCTACTGAGCTAGAGAGTTCGATCATGCCCGAAACTATAAATCATCGCACGGATGCCGCGGCCACAATCGCGACCGAAGCAAACAACTCGCCCGAGGCAGTAGCACTCGATCATATCCGCGATGCACTGCGAGGGCTGCGTTTTGGTTTGGTGCAAATCGTGGTGCAAGACGGCGTGATCATCCAAATCGAACGCACGGAGCGCCGGCGGCTACGATAAAAATGATTTTGGCACGTCGTTTGCAATTGATAGGGCAAAAATAAAAAACCGTCATCTGTGATGGGCCGACTCGCCACAGCGAGAGGCAGCTTCAAAAAAATCGCGTTGCTAACTGGAGGATCCGGAGGCACGCTCGACCCGCCCGCCCGCATGTCCGAGTCGTTGTTAACCTCCGATCACCCAATCCCAGGTCGCGCTGCATCAAAGTGCATCGGCCTTGCCACGTTGGCTGTAATGTTCTTTGCTACGTGGGGTTTGGAGCTTGCCCGAGTTTGGTCGGGTCAGCGCGAACCTGTCTCAGGATTGGTGACTCTTAATGGGCAGCCGCTGCCGGGTGCTAGCATCACCCTCCATCCGCAGCGCGATTCAAAAACCAGCTTTGTCACTCCGCAAGCGAAGACTGCCGCTGATGGCACTTTCCATCTGCAAACACTGCAAACCCGTGATGGCGCGGCCGTAGGACGATACGCCGTAACCGTGAAACTACACGGGCAAGTTATCAATGGCGAATCACTCGCCGACGGGCCAAATTTATTGCCAGAACGTTATTCCTTGCCTAGCACAACACCCCTCGCGGTTGAAATTGTGCCCGGCGTAAATCACTTCGATATTCAATTGGTTGCTTTCGACGATGCGAAAATCGTGTCGGTCGATCGCAACCTCGTCATGAAAAACTAAATAAAGGAATACCGTCATGAATTTTTGTTTGTGTTGTTGTTGTTGTTGTTGTCCATCCTTGATGCGTTTTTATTCGAACTCAATCAAACGACAAAAGTGGAGACAATAACATGTTGCTTAATTCCCGTATCAGCGATTTACCAAACTTTCAACCCGAAATTGATCGTTCCGATTTAGATGCTCCGACCCATTACGACTTGGATTTAAAACGCCGAGTCGGTGCATTTTTAGCGGGTCAACATCGGCCAGCTTTGCGTAATTTGCAAGTCGAAGCCCGCGAAGGCGTAGTTACTTTACGAGGTAGCGTGCCAACTTTTTACGAACGAGAAATTTCAGTGCGCATCGCCCGCCGCGTCGCGGGTGTGGTGCAACTCGACGATCAAATCGTCATCAGTCGGCTGCAGAATAATCCGCGGCCATCAACTTGGAATGCCTGAGCCGCACATTTTCTTCAGCGGCTCAAAGTTTCAGAAACGTTTGTTAAAACCTACAACCGATACAACCAAATGTTCAGTAAGTCAATCAAGGAGATGAAGATGGAGAGCGTAAAGATGAGTTTTAAGCGGCGGTCTCGTATCGCCACTTATTTACTGACCGCTTCCTTGCTTGTAGCAATAGGATGCGGAAAAACACAGGATCCTAATCGCCTGCCCGTATTTCCAACCGCAGGCAAAGTCACATTCCAAGGCAAACCTGCCTCAGGAGCACTGGTGGTGCTCCACCCCAAAGTTGAAACACCAGAAAATCAATCTGTTCGGCCGCGTGCTTATGTCAAAGAAGACGGCTCATTTGAACTAAGCAGCTACGAATCGAATGACGGTGCTCCTCTCGGAGATTACGCCGTGGTTTTGGTGTGGCCTAAAAGCATTAAAGGACCAGATGGCAGTTCTGGCCCAGGTCCAAATGTGTTACCCCCGAAATATAGCCGGCCTGAAACCTCACCAGCAGTTGTCAAGATTGCTGAAGGATCGAATCAATTAGATCCCATTGTATTGAAGTAATTCATTTCAATATCCATTAACCAACTAGACACTTATTACCTAACGGAGACACAGTCATGAAGAAGGAAGTATTCAATCAACCACGGAAGGGCTTTACTCTCGTAGAGCTTTTGGTGGTGATCGCCATCATTGGTATTTTGATTGCTTTGTTGTTGCCCGCCGTACAAGCCGCACGTGAAGCAGCCCGGCGCACTCAGTGCTCCAACACGCTGAAGCAACTCGGCCTGGCAGTTCACAATTATGAAAGTGCTAGAAAAATATTACCAAACAGCACTCGACCGACCGGCTCGACCAGCTTACCACGCATCGCCGGATTTACACTGTTGCTACCGTACATGGAAGAAGCACAACTTTACCAAAAGTACGATTTCACTCTTAACTGGTCAGTCAACACTGGCGCAAACCAAGTAAACCGTTCGGTGACTTCGACGGTTCTTCCTGGTTTATTGTGCCCTTCGGATGCCGCCGATGCGAATCGTCTAGACTACGATCCTCAGACATCAGGTGGTACATTTACTGGAATCGTCGCAGTCACGGATTACTCGCCAGTCATTGGAGTCCATCCGAACTTGGGACCAACGACGACCACCCCGCCGGGACAGTTGAGCTTGGTAGATGCTGAAACCATCAGTTGGGATGCCACCAACAAGAGTGCCAATAGCGGATTACTTCGTAAGAACACAATTGCCAAGCTAAAAGATGCAAGCGATGGCTTGTCACACACCATTGTTTATGGCGAGTCAGCCGGTCGTCCTTTCGTTTATCAAAAAGGAAAATTGGCTAGTACCGATCTGAATACAAAGCACCAAAATGGCGGCGGCTGGTGCCGTCCAGCTTCCGATATCACGATCCATGGTTCGCTTCAAGATGGAAGCGCTTTAAATGGGCCGTGCGCCATCAACTGCACCAACGGCGAACACTATCCTACCTACGATTCAGCGCCTTGGTACACGGAAGGAACCTCTGAAATTTACTCATTCCATCCAGGTGGAGCACACTTCCTGTTGGGCGATGGTTCCGTACATTTCCTTAGCGAAACGATCAATATCCGTGAGCTTGCCAAGTTAGTGGCTCGGGCCGATGGCAGAAGCGTCTCGGGAATTGAGTTCTAACTACTCGGGGCCGGAACCCCGAGAAGAGACAATCCTGTTGCTTAACCGGCACTTGTAGTAGCCTCCTCTGCTGCAAGTGCCGGTTGTTTGCTTACTGAAAGGGATTTCGTATCAAGGAACATTAAGCATGTCGGGCCAACTTCTTAGCCGTAAGGTTTTGCCGCCACGGCCATCGGCGCTGCAAAACACCTTGGCGCAGATCGAATTGGAATACACGCTCCAAAACGATCTCAATCTGATCTATCCTCTGGTGGCTAGTTTGCGGCGGCGAGCCGTTACCTTTGATTTGTGCGACGCCACCGAAGAAGTACGACTTTCAATTGCTTTGGAAGAAGCACTACTTAACGCGCTATATCACGGCAATCTGGAATTAACCGCCGCCGAACTGCAGCAACTGAGCGAAGATTTGGCCACAGACGGCACTTCAAAAATCATAGACGATCGATTGAAGCAATTGTCGTTTAATGTGCGTCGAATTCACGTGCGAGCAAAAATTTCGCGTGACGAAGCCGTATTTACCATTCGCGATGAAGGACCAGGTTTTGAAGTCGACCGCTTCATCCCATTAGTCATTGAAGAAGAATCGATTCGCCCTAGCGGTCGTGGTTTGTTATTGATGCACAGTTTTATGGATGCTGTCTTCTACAACGAAGCCGGTAACGAAGTCACACTCGTGAAACGACGACGAGCAGCGTAAGTATCAACGAATCGTCGCGCTGTGGGAGGCGAGTTCTTTCGCCGACCGAACTACCAATCAATTTTCACAGTTGGTCAGTGATAATGATTCGGTTATGAAAATGAAAAGCCCAGAGACATTTTGCCTCTGGGCTTTTTGCTATCACGCGTGGAATCCATCGACGGATGCCAGTCGTCACTGGCGGCTGCCCACCTTAGCAGGTGCCGCAGCAGACCGGCGTGTTGTTGAAGCAGACGTAGCAGCAGCAGCCGCTTTCGCAGCATTTTTCGCAGCAATCGCAGCATGCTTGCAACATGGCGCAGCATTCTTTGTCGCCGCTGGTGCAGGTAATGCAGCAACCGTCTTTTGTATATTCGCACTTGCAATGGCAATTTGCGAACGAGCATTTGCAGCATTCCATACCGTTGCAGCAGCAAACGCAACTGCACAGGCCATCGCACAGCATCTTGCAAAGATTTTGCAAAGTGGCGCACGACATTTCGTCGTCGCACTTGCAATGCAGTTTGAAGCCGCCCGTGCATTTTTCAAACTTCATCTTGCAGCGAGGCACCACGCACATGTTGCCCGCCATCGGGGCTGCGGCTGGCAGACCCGACGGTTGCCACGTTGGCATCGCCGGAGCCGAAGCTGCCGAGAAACGTTCCATCATTACAGCACTGGACATGTAGAACTCCTTTCGTAAGGCCAGACTTAACTTATCGCGGCAGTGCGCCGCGCAAGCATCCTGACAAGTTTTAAGATTTCAAGTTTTTGAAATCTCAAATGAGAGATTAAATCTCCGGTCCGACCAGCTCGTGACGCAACCTCTGGCTCAACCAGTCAGCGGCGACTTAGCAAAAGAGGTAAACCTCCCGCTCCACGGGTCGGCGTCTAAGCGAGCAATATAGGACGTTTGCGAGGAATGCGCCAATAGAACTTTCCGCTGGCGCAAAGTCTTACGACCTGCACAAACTTTCCATTAGCAACGGTTCTTCGGTAGCCATCGGTGATTCTTCATTCAACCCAGCTATCTCTCGATGATCTTAGAAGACCGGCGAGAGCCGACATCTGCGCGTTTGATAGCAGTGCTAGCAAATGCGAAATCACAGGTTTCAGGTACACAATGACCAATCGCATCCGCCAACATTCGACGCCTTCCGAGAATAACTCGGTCGGGTTAAACGGATCGCGATTTGAATTGATCGAACCTTCGCCGCCACAACTCTTCGGAACAGCCAACCCTGCGCAACTTCATGAGTTGGCATTTCTTCAAGCTCGAGCCATGGTCGAACGTGCTCGTTGGCAGCGCCTCTTAGAAAAGATCTTTGAGCAAGAAGACTAAAGATCAAGCACATCGCGCTGCAGGATGCGAATCCTTTCGCCAACCGAATTGCAAATTGATT
>CAZIGP010000313.1:0-5934 GCA_964538425.1 uncultured Pirellulales bacterium
TCCCCATCAGTTAATGGCAGCTCGCTGTCCCTCTTCATGTCAAGCAAAGCCCGATAAATCCAGCAGGCTCGTACTAAAACAGCGGCCAGCCGCAGTGATCACTGGATGGTGCGGATCTTGTGGCGGTGGCCGGTTGGCGCGACGTTGCCTACTGTGCCAATGCGTTTAGATGTCGGACTAGGGAGATATCGATGGCCAGCCGCTTGGTAGCGCGCCCTAAAGCGTGTGAAGCAGCTAAGTCATTGTCGGCCGCTGCTGAGATAAAAGCCCTAGCCGCTGGATCTAGAATTGACTTGAGATCGATTGCTTTGAGCACTAGGCAAGCACTGTCGGCGATGAATGAGAACAGCCGAACCGTTCCAGGATGCATCACCGTCACAATATCGCTGGGTCGCTGAAACTGCGCCCAGCGCCGTCGGGCCTCGGTGAGCGACAATGCGGCGTCGAAATCGGTCCGTGTCAGTTCCAAATGTCTCAGAAATGTATCGCTGAGAGGATGGGGCTGAACCAGTGTGCAGGCAAAGCGATCGCCATCACCCAATCGCTGGGCGACCCAGGAAACGGGTGTTCCGGCAACTCGTTTTTGTCCCCGTTGACCTGCTGCCGCTTCGCCATAGGCAACCACGATATTCTCTAAATTGCCCCGCAAGGCGAGTGGGATATTATTCAACTTTCCTCGACGTCGTTGCTTGAAACGCGAGCCAGTTGCAGAACCAGGGTGAGCTAGGTGATCTGCTATCATCTTCTCAAAGGCATTCAAGAGCTGTTCAAAGCCCGTTGTCTCCGGTTCGAGGAATCGTAAAGCTGCGACCGTTGCTTCGACCGTCGAGAGCGCCATGGCGTCGGGTTCGCGGCGGATGCGGTAGCGACTTGGCGCGCTTGGCGCCAAGCGGTATCGAGGCAACCTTTGCAGCGCAGGAATATCGCGCACCAAAGTTTTCGCCTGATGCCAGGTACCGTCGACGACAATCAGCTGTTGCGGGCGTTCGTCTGCCGATAAGTCAGAAATCAGTTTCGCCATCGAGCCCGGATATAAGAGGCCAGCTTTTGGCTTCAGTCGGAGTCGCGTGTCTAGGTCATGCGTATGATCGACTAAGAGCACTGAATTGCGCAATGCCTTCTGCACCATCCTCGCCGTGTTGAATCGATGAAAGTGCTCGCGGCGATGCTGGAGGATTAGCACCTCGGTCTGATTGTTAATACTAGGGATCGAATTGCAGAAGCACAACGCTGTTGGTCGAAAGCACTCATAACACCGGCCAAGAGAAACCATAACTAAATCCTGATTCGCGTCGTGGGCACTGCTAGTGGCACGGTCGACGGCCATCTTAGTAGTTCCGCGTTTGAGCCTCAATGCTGCTTTCGCATTCTGCGAAGGACCCTTGTCGAATAGGCTATCTGCCCTACGGAGTTGTGTTCCTGAATGGAATCATATATTTCACTGCAGCTTACTTCGTGAAGTAAGTAGCTCCATGGGGCGGCTGACCGCCGCTGCCTGAATCCCAGGGTTGACAACCATCTCTAGTGAAAGTCGGCTTGGCGTAGACATCTTGCGACCTTGTTGGTGCCCTCAGAATTTTGCATTGGCCGAATCGCGCCCGCGCAACAAATCGATAAATTGCTAGAATTGTGATTGTTGAGATGATCCAGCTTGTCAGATGTATCGAAATATGCCCGTTCCGAGGACTTCGGGCACCTTGTTACGAAAACGAAAAAAGAGAATTGTGATGGGAAGAAATTTCGAAAACCGCAAGAACGCGATCTTTAAGACGGCTGCTCAGAAGTCGAAGCTGTATTCCAAGTATGGCACGCTCTTATACGTCGCCGCCAAGAATGGCGTTCCAGATCCTGATGCCAATCCCACATTACGAAGCTTGATCGAGAAGGCCAAGCGTGATCAAGTTCCTGCCCACGTGATTGATAAAGCGCTGCAGAAAGCCCGCGGCGTTGGCGGCGAGGACTTCGTCTCCGCCCGCTACGAAGGCTTTGGCCCTGGGGGTTCCTTGGTCATCGTCGATTGCTTGACCGATAACAATCAACGGACGATTTCAGAAGTCCGTAGCTGCTTTACGAAGACCGGTTCCAAATTGGCCGCAACGGGTTCCGTCGCCCTATCGTTTGACCGATTGGCGATTCTATCCTTCAAAGGGGACAATGAAGACCAAGTGCTAGAAGCGATGTTGAATGCCGACGTCGATATTAGCGAGGTCGAGTGCAAAGCTGGCAAAGTTACGATATTTGCGCCTCCGAGCGAGTTCTTCAAAGCCAAAACGGCATTGTTGCAAGCGTTTCCTGAAGTTGAGTTGGAAGTCCAAGAAATCACCTTCCTCCCGCAGACCAGCAAGACTATTAGTGCGGAAGACTTGCCCCTGTTCGAAAAGTTCATCAATATGCTCAACGATTGCGATGATGTGCAGGACATCTATCACAACATCGACTTGCCCAGTTGATTTGCTCGGCTAGTTGACCAGGAAGCGGCAGATGTCGCCGTCTTACACGATATAATTCTTGGCTTCGACACTGAGTTTTACAGCTGCGCGAATCTTTTTTGCCTTGTATTGCTCAAAATCTTCAAGCGTGTGAAGTAATCTGCGGGCAACCGCAACGATCACTGGATGGTGCGGATCAATCTGCTGCTAGTTCTTTAAGAACTGCCCCAAGCCGATACCCTGCTTCAATCACTCGCTTCTCGGCCACTCGTCCCCCTTCTTTCAAATAACGCTCGGTGAGCATCAGTTCTGGTACCTCATTTTGATCAGCATGTGCCCGTAAATGTCCCCGGACTTCGCTGTCATAAACAGTTGCTCCTGCGGTGGTATGGCTTTCTTGCATCCACACTTTCTCATCGAGTTTTATCTCGGCAGCTTTGCCAAGTCTTATTTGTTCGGCATCGTTAACAATTGGGATTGCCTTATTACGTGCCGTTCGATATTGCGCCTTGTTACCAAGAAATTGATCCCAAAGAGCGTGCAGATTTCCTTTCTGGGCCGTTTTGATCGAGTTGCCGCCACGATCCCCATTGGGAAATAGATTTTGGGAAAATAGCGCAGTTGAATGTAACGGTTGGTGAATGTCTCCCAGACAGTGGAAAAGCCAACACATCATGATCGCTCGGTCAGCCGCTGGTGTAGAGGAATCGGCAATCATCTGCCGGGCCAGTTTGATGGTTTGAATGACATTCTGTTTATGCTGCGGCGCAACAGGTGGATTCAATGACAAATTTACTTTCAATTTACCCTCCATCGCTCCTTGATCTGCTTCCGTGAGATAATGGGGTAGGTTGATGTAGTGCCATTCTGGCCGATGATATTTTCTGTCTTCACCTTTGAACGACCTGACCATATCAGGCCAGATACCAGCTTGCTGGAAAATAAACTCATTCTGCTCGCGTTCTTCCAAATTATCCGGCATCTTGGCTTGGAAGTCTTCTGCAAATCGTGGATGCTGTTTCAGTATGCTGACAATTTTCGTTTGTTGCGTAGGCGTCAGTTGCCGGAAGGCAATCGAACCGATGATACGGTGCCCCGCTTCACTCCACGCCTGAACACGAGACGTGGTAAAGATGATCATTATTGTAAGAATTAAACGAAGCATGACATTCCCTCATGAATTTAGTGAGTATGGAATGTACATCACCAATGTTTAAAAATCGTGAGCATCACACTCCCTTATATTGACCGATTTTTATTCCCAAATATGATGGGGGCGAGCTAACGGATAGGGGCAAAGTTCTTGTGGACTGTCGCTCCCTCGCAAAACCGTGGGCTTGCCCGCTGAAAATCGGCCCCGATTTCTCAGCGGGTGTTTTTGTTTGCTGCCGATGAGGGCCACTTCTTAAAAGACTTGAAGGCGGAATTTTACCCGCTGCAAAACAGGAAAGACAACTAAGTTGACGCGGTTGCAGAGGATTTTTGATAACCAATAAGGACCCGCCGGAGAATCTTCATCGATCTCAGTGGGTTTCTCTTGCGATGATTTGGCGGTCAACTCAATCTGTCGGAGCTCGCTGAAGGCGTTGCCAACTCTGATCATTCAACTTCCAACTGCTCGACCGATAATAAAACAGATCCCGAGCAAAAACGCGACGATTACCATGGCTGCGGCGACATTGCCTTTGCGAATCTCCTCTGCAAAGTCTACTTTTGTCTCGATGAGGTCAAACAGCTTGTAACCGGCCGCCGTCATAATAATGCCTAGCCCACCAAATAAAGCTGCAATCAAAAGCGATTCGCCCATGTGTTTTACCTTTTGGTTGGAGTCAATTAAGCAAGGAACAACTTTTCATATCTGATTTTATAGGGGTAATGTAAGCGCTATGCTGAATATGTGACGAAGAAAAGAAACCACCACACATCTCTCGAACGGCGCATACTGTGCAAATATCTAAATACTCATTTTTCCAATCCGAGATACTTTTGCGGGCTAATGGCCAAAGCTCCTGCGGAATGGTGCAAAGCTGATGGTTATAAATGGAGACGTTCAGTTGGTGACGTTGTAAAATCGTCGCAGCTTCTCCTAGCTCCGCCTGATAATCCACCGGATCAATCCATAGTGCGTTTAGGTTCATGCGAACATAACCCATCATTTCTAATCCCATGAGGGCCACATGCTCAACAAAAGGTAGATTGCGAGCAATGAACCGGGCTAAATGCGGAAGTCGTTTTACAGTTTGCCGGTGCAGGACAATCCGTATTTCAACGCGGAGGCCACTTCGCTCAAGGTTCATGATCCCGCGGATGGTTTGATCAAATGCTGCCTTTGCCTGCACAACAAAATTATGCTGTCGAGCAATATCCGAATAGAGCGGAATTCCAATAACTAAATCAGAGTGATTAATTTCTGCCAAACGTTGGCAAAATGAGAGATAGTTGAACATCCGGCCGTTCGACAGCATGTGGAGCGCTGTGTTCGGAAGGTAATCTCTGCAACGCACAATCATGTCAAACAGCCGCTCTCCCAAGAGGGTTGGTTCGCCACCGGTGAGTCCTAACTCTTTAGTGGATGGGTCCATCAATGGAATCGCTTGCAAATAGGCATCCACCAGATATTGATCGTCGATTCTCTTGGGTGGTTGGGAGCACATAATGCAATTGCTGTTGCATTGCTCAGTCAGGAGTAACGAGTTGAACCGTGACTGTCGCCGATACAGGACCGAAATATCTCCCGTTGACGGACTTAAGCGAACAATGTCGCCATCATCGAGATAGTTCATCCAGGCTGGCAAAACACAAACTGGCCGATCGAAGTGGCTTGAGAAATTGGTGGGTAATCCATCCTGAGTTGTAAAATATCGCTGGAATCCATTGGGCACTCTCTCGGCAATTCCTTGGATTAAGAATGCTTCCGTATTTCGGTGTGCTTCATCCCGTTTGATATCCGTGGAAATGCGTAATATCTCTGGTTCACCATCCCATTGCGATTCTATTTTTCCGTAAAGGCGTAACATGGTTTTATATCCAAGACATCAGGATGTCTGCCGCTTGAGGATCATCCTCAAGTAACCGGATAATGTGACGTAGCACTTCCATATTTCTCCGGCAAAAACTGCTTGTTGGTTTAAAGCCAACAACATCGCCCTGCGTTGCGTAATGTTGAACCGGATCACTGCCACAATATGGTTGAAAGCCACAGTCACTGCACATCGGCACCACTTCGGTCATGGATTGTTCGATCGTATCGATCAATGTCGAAGATAGCATTACGTCTTCATAGGAATCATCAGTTAAGCTGCCTAATCGGAAGTGCTTGTCGCCCATTTCGGCGAGCATTCTCGACTCGTCGGACGCATAGATGTCGCCGTCATAATTGAACACCAAACAACTAATCCCAATTCCTGCGGGAGATTGCAAATCTACGTAGCTCGTGGGAAAAGGCGTTAAAATCTTGCGGAGCAAAAGGGATGTATATTCTTCCCGGAAACTGTCTCCGTTGCTG
>CAZIGP010000314.1:0-5915 GCA_964538425.1 uncultured Pirellulales bacterium
GGGAATGGAGCTTCGTGTTGATGAGGGCATGGGATACTCGCTTGTGTGTCAATCTGTCAGTGTTTTTTGATGGAGGGAGTTTACTGACAGAATTCGAAGGGAAATGTGGTTTTGTTCGAGGGAAAGTGATTTTTCGGTTCCGAATTGTGTCTGAATTGTGTCAGGGTTTTGGAGGTTTTTGACAGTGATGGGAAGCAATTAGCGGTTAGTTTTTAGCCATTGGCCAGATGCTGGATGTAAAGACCTGGATGCTAGATGCTTGATACTCGATGCTGGATGGTGCGATTAACCGGCATGAGGGTTCGGGGTTCAGAAATAAGAACAGGGTAAGTTTTCTTGCTGGCGTGTTGGGGTCGTGTGGCACTCTGTCAGGAATTTTTTTCTTCGCTGACAGGCGGCGAATAAAACTATCGGGAAAATGCGAGTTTTTTGCCCACGAAGTGTCAGTTTAGGTGTCAGTTTAGGTGTCAGGAAGCTGTCAGAAAGGTGTCAGTATACAGTCAGACAGGAGGCAGAAGGCAACTGAGCGGTTAGCAATTAGCTTTTAGCCAGATGCTGGACGGCGATCTCAAGGGGCGAGCAGGAGCCAATTAAACCACGGAGACACAGAGACACGGAGAAGGCAATAAGGCAGAGAAATAATCACGAAATCACGAAAACGAACAGGAGGCAGCAGAGGAAGCGGAGGTCGCTTAGGCATGAAAGGCAAGGTCCGCAGATTACGCCGATTTCGCAGATTTGGAGTGCAAACTTGGTACGGATGCTGGATGTAGAGACCTGGATGCTAGATGCTGGATGGCAAACAAAGTCTGGATGCTTGATGCTTGATACTGGATGCTGGATAGGAAATAGGCAAATGCCTGCGCAGGGGCGATCGGCACGGACTCATTGCTGGCCGCTGAATGCTTATTTAATTGCCAAGGATCGACTGTCCGGCTGGTAGTGTGGCCGGGGAATGCCTGGAGTGGCAACGGCTTATTGTAGCAGATGTACAGTAGTTGTCAAGTAGGCGAAAAAAAAGGGCGAAAGGCTGAAAGCAGAAGGCAGGATTTGAGGAGCAGGTGGATACAGAGAAGGGAACGCTGATCTTTGCTAATCGACGCTAATTTATTGACTACGAGAGGCGCGAAGAAGGTAAGAAGGTGGAGAAAAACGGAACGAAGATCTCTGAGCGAGAAGTCGCATGAGGCAGACAGCTGTTGGATAGCATTAAACTAAAATGAGACGTGCCGTTTCAGGATCATATCGGAAGCTACCAATGGTTCCATCCTTGATTTTTTGAATCGCTTCGTCGATTACAGGTAGTGGAACAAGAAACCATTCCCTGGGCTCGACCTCGAAGCCAAATCTATCCTTCAATTCGAGGTCTAGTCGAGCGCTGCTGAAAACTTTATGCAATAGAGCCTCGAGCTTTTTTCGGTTAACATTTGCCAGCTTAAACTTCGCGACAATTTCCACGTCGGCCAGAAGATAGGTCGGGTCTTTGCTCGCACCCGCAACACGGCTTTCCACGTCGCCGCCAGTCACGCCAATTTTGTGGAGAACTTCCCTATGTTCGGCGACAAACGGATGCTCCGATTTGCTGCGGAGCACGTAGATGTGCCCCGTTGCCAAGTCGCCTTCTTCTTCGATGTCGGCGAACAGAGGGCCAAAGCCGGGCAGAGTAATGCGGCGGCTGGTTTTGTCTTCGTAGAGGGCGCGTTGCAGCGAGCGCAACAGCGTGTTGCTCTCGGTACCGTTGTCGTAGATGACGCGAAGGCGCCGATTGCGGCGGTCGTAATCGCTGACGAACTCTTCGCCCACTTCGGCGACGAATAGCTTTTGGCCTTCAAGTATGAAAAATTCGCCTTGCTTAATGTCGGCGTGAACGCCGTATTTGGCGGTGTGGCGTTCGCCGGACTGCAATTCGCGCTGGACTTGTTCGAAGATCGGTTTGAATTCGGCGAAGTTGCTGCAGGGGATTCGCCGGGCGATTTCTTCGGCAGCTTTAATTTCAGCTCGAGGACGCACATGGACGAGCCGAGTAATTTCGGTCGATGATTCATCCTGGAGTGATGCCAACAATTCTTCATCAGTCGGGACATCGGCAGCAGCCTCGTCGTTTTCTTTGTCGCCGGACAGGAGGCCGCGTGAGTCGAGGTCTTTTAACACTTCGCGACACTCGGGAGACTGCCGGATACGGTCGAGCCTCACGGCGTAAAGTCGCTCGAAGATATCACAATCTTCGCCGTGCTGCGGAAGGCGGCCGTGCTCTGCGACGAATCGTTCGATTTCCTCAAACCCGGCAATGATGCGCTGCTCTTTCGCCGAACGACCGCCTTGCTTGCGGTTTTCGGCAAAATCGTCCAATTCACTGCGAAGTTCATCGAGATCGATATCACTCATAGCGTCCTTCATCCTTGAAGCGAACGAATGCCTTCGCGCCTTCAGCCATGCGGCGCTCCCAGGCATCTTGTGAAGTGATCGAAGGAAGGCGGCCACGCTCCTGCTTGAATTTATGTGCCCTGACCGCGAGATCGCGTGCTTCCGTCGGCGTAAGGCTGGTTCGTTTGCTGGCGATGACATCCGCGACGGCCTTGAGCCGTTCTTCGCTCATTGATTTGGCAAGAATGGCGTAAGCCTCGCCGAAGGGATTGATGCGGTCGATCAAGTCCACATCCAATTCCTGCACGGACACAAAGCGTTTTACACCATCAATAAACGAAGTGTTCTGAGATGCTTCACCGCTGCCGGCCGCTTCGGTCAGCACAAGGCACTTTGGTATTCGGCGCAAACGTAGCCGTAAAACCAGACTCCTTGATTTTGCCATCTGTCCATTCAACATGTAGCGATTCGATCTTAGGATTTCCGCCTAAGCTGCAAACGGCTGAAGGTGACGCAGGCATCGTAGGGCTGCTCATAGCAGTGGCTTGAAAACCTGTGCTAAAGGCTTTTACTTCTGCAAAACATAAAGTTTTGCTCATGCCATCAGAGAAGCTGCCCGGCCTGAGCTTACTGTTGGGATGAAAAGCACCTTGTCCGCCTTGGTTAGCAACAGAATCAAATACCAACCACACACCAACGTTGACTGCATAATTAATGGGCCAATTATCGGCTACACCAGATGAGTTTAATTTTGGCCGTTGATTGGGTTCTGTAGGGCAAAAAACAAGAGGAATTTTTGCCGTTCTTACAGCTTTACCTGCATCGGTAGTTTGAGCGCTGTAGCTTTTTGTAAAATCAATGTCTTTATATAGCTGACCTTCTTCGATGTATGGCAAAATTCTCGACTGAGCCGACCAAGGACTCCCAGTAGTATCAGGCGGTGTTGTGATATAACTCGAAGGATAAACCTTTCGAGCCGATTCATAATTGTGAAGTGCCAATCCCCATTGGCGCAGGTTATTGAGACACTGCGTTCGCCTCGCCGCTTCGCGCGCGGCCTGAACGGCAGGAAGCAGTATGGCGATCAGAATGCCAATAATGGCAATCACCACAAGAAGTTCGACTAATGTAAACGCGGTCCGATGACGTTGGCTGGCGGGCGACATTGGCTTGCTGGCCTTTCTGCAAGTGATCTGGCTAGCTTTTGGGCTGGCTGGATTTATTAGATACTGAGACTTAGTCTCACAGGAAGGCTGAATTTACCTGAGTTAACATATCAGTCAATGCAGCAGAAAGCTTAAGAAAACGACAGGATTCTCAGGCCATCATTGTTTACAGCGTGATTGGAAAGCAACCACGCAATCAGACTCCATTCTTTACTATTAGGCCTGACGTGATTTTTCCGCTTCCATCTTTTTCGCCGTGCGGTACATGATGAGATAGTAAAACACCGGCGTCAGGAAAATACCGAACACCGTTACGCCGATCATGCCGGAGAACACTGCGGTGCCTAGTGATTGGCGCATTTCGGCGCCTGCACCATGACTGATCATAAGCGGCACCACGCCAAGAATGAAAGCAAAGCTTGTCATCACAATTGGCCGCAAACGCAAGTGACAAGCTTCGACGGTCGCATCATAAAGCGACTTGCCCGCCGCCAATTGTTGCTGAGCAAATTCGACAATCAAAATCGCATTCTTGGCAGCCATACCGACCAGCACGACAAAGCCGACTTGCACAAAAATATCGACCGGCAAATGTGCGATCAACATGCCGAGCACTGAACTGAGCAAGCACATCGGCACCACCATAATGATCGACAGCGGCAATTTCCAACTTTCATACTTTGCGGCCAGTACCAAAAATACGAGCGTGGCGGCCATGCCGAAGACGAACAAACCAATCGCGCCGCCAGGAATTGAAAATAAGCCGATTTTCACCGGCATGGTTTGCATGTAATAAATCGTCGTCCATTCGTAAGGAATGCCCAGTCGGTCGCAAAGATCGGCCATTGCGCGAACCACATCTCCGGAGCTGGTGCCCGGTGAACCGTCGCCGTTAATGGCTGCCGATGGATACATATTGTATCGCATATACATCACGGGACCCGGCGCGCTACGCACGTTGGCTAACGTGCCAAGCGGAACCATTTGGCCTAGCTTGTTGCGCACTTTAAGTTGGCCCACCGTGTCGGGATCGGTGCGGTATTCTTGCTCCGCCAGCAAGTTCACCTGCCACGTTCGGCCAAATAGGTTAAACAGGTTCACATAGTATCCCCCCATGAACGTTTGCAAAGCATTAAACACGTCGTTCACAGGGACCATCAGCGATTCACATTTGGTGCGGTCAATATCCACATACAACTGCGGCGTATTGGCACGAAACATCGTGATCAAACCTTCAAGCTGTTTTTCGGCATTCCCTTCGCGCACCACATCATCAGCAGCGCGTTGCAATTCTTGTAGATCGACATAACCACGCTGCTCGACTTGCAGCGTAAAACCGGCTGAGGTACCCAAGCCTTGAATCGGCGGCGCGCGGAATACCGAAATAATCGCGTTATCAAGTGCGGCACTTTGCGCGCACAGAGCTTGCAACTTTTCAGCAATCACCTCGTCATATTCTTCGTGCGAATGTCGCTCGCTGAAGTCTTTTAAAATGACGAACATCGAACCCCAGTTCGAAGCGTTGGCCTGCAGCAAAATCGATTGGCCCGCCACGCTCATCGAGTGTTGGACCCCTGGAATGCCACGCGCAATCTTGCCGATTTCATCCATGGTAGCTGAAGTGCGTTCAACCGAAGCCGAATCGGGAAGCGCCACATTGACCAGCAAGTAGCCTTGATCCTGCTCAGGAATAAATCCGGTCGGCGCTTTGCCAAGCGTGTAGCCGGTCGTGAACAACAAACCCACATAACCCACTAGTACAATTAGCGAAATTCGCAGCGAGCGTCCGACGATGCCGCTGTAACCGAAAGTGAGCGCATCGAAGACCTTATTAAAGCCTTTGAAAATAATCGCCAGGAAGGCATTGATTGGATGGATGGCAAACCAACCAAATACCAACCCGATCGCTCCACCCAGAACGGTGCAGCCCGGCCAAAGAGCATCTTTTAACGCAGCATTGTTCACATGCGGAGCAAGGAATGGTTCCAGGTACATCGCGCCTAAAATAGCGCCGAGAATACCGAAAAACCACCATGGCAATGCTTCGCGAATATGTTCGTGGCCGCCGTCGTCCTTTTGTTCGGTTTTGAAAACCGAAACCGCTCGCGACGGCGTAAGTGTCATGGCATTGATGGCGGAGATGATCATCGACGCTGAAATCGTCAGCGCGAACTGGCGGAAAAACTGTCCTTGAATGCCAGGCATCACCGCAGCCGGTAGAAACACGCTCGTCAACACCAACGTGATGGCGATGATCGAGCCCGTAATTTCGTTCATGGCATTAATGGTGGCCGACTTGGGTTCGTACCCCTTGGCAATCCAGCGCTCCACGTTTTCGAGCACCACAATGGCGTCGTCCACCACGATGCCAATCGCCAGCACCAA
>CAZIGP010000315.1:0-5912 GCA_964538425.1 uncultured Pirellulales bacterium
GGCGCGATTTCTCGTCAGCCGACGTAGCGTTCTCGGCGCTCGAATTGTGGAAGACCGACATACTTGTGATGGGCGCAGCAGCTGCTCCTGCGCCAGCACCACCATAGCGACTGTAAGAAGCACGCGATGGTGTAGGTGCCGGCAGTTAAGCCAGGCACTTTGAAGACAAAGTTTCCGTTCTCGTCGGTCGTGGTAGAACCCAGCAAGGCTTGGGTTGTGGCATTGCGAAATTCGACTTTGACAAACGAGACGTAGCCTTCGGGATCTTCGACTTGGCCGGTGAGCGTTGGATCGGTGGTGTGGAGATCTTCTTCTTCGTCGAGAGTGGAGTTCACCAAATGCAAATCTTCAACGGTTGCGCCGGCGTTCGTGGAAGCAACGACATTGACGGGAACAAGTCTCCAATTATTACTCCTAAAAGTTGTTTGCAAGGTTGCATCGTAGTATGCCACACGAGCAACTATATAGTAGTTACCCGGAGTTAAGCCGACGGGAAGATAGGTGAAGTTTCCTTGGGCATCGGGCAGTGCCGATGCGACAACTACAAGCTCATCGCCAGAAACACCGGTATTGTCGTGAGCAAACTCAATGAAGGCCGCGCTGGCGGGAAGGCCTTCTGCGTAAATTTGTTCAAGCTTGCCGGCGATTTGAGGATTGTCGGTCGTTCCGCTTGGCGGATTGCCAATAAGTGTTAGACCTTGCGAAGTTATTTGAGGTAATGTTGGCTGCTGGACTGGAACGTATACAGTTTGAACCGAACCGTAGATTTGCGTGCTTGTTTCTGGAACCGTTACGACCGTTCTTGCATAAAGGAATGGCGATTCGGACGTCCAAGTGCGCACCGTGAATTCGAAGTGCCCTTGGGTGTTTGTAATGGCCGTGCCGACACGCACAGCATTGGGGTTAGAATCGGGATTGGCATTTAAAAATTCGACGACGATTCCGCTGACTTTTGATAGATCGCTTTGCTCTGTTTGATTAGCTGTGGCGGCGCCAGTCAAATAGCCGGTGATCTTGGGACGAACGCCGGAGCCTGCCGTCACTGTGGCAGAGCTGATGTTCGCAATGGTGGGCGCGGCGAATGAAGAAAACGTGAATGGCGAACTCCAATTGCTGTATCGATAATCGCCGTCTTCGGAACTCCATTCTTTGACACGAGCACGAATTTTTGGCGCCGTGCCGAGCAAACCAACGGCTGTATATTCAAAGAAGAGTTTATTACCGCCATCAATCGCCGTGTTACGTACAGCCGTTGTTTCGCCATCGATGACAACATTTGAGTCAAACTCGCCTTGGGCGTTGGAATAATCGAATTCGACGTAGGCGGATTCAGGAACTGTACCCGAGAAGTAAACTTCGCCTTTTACTGTGCGAGTTGAACCGACGTAGCCAGACTGATCTTGAACTTCTGCGGCGATGTAGACCGAAGCTTGTGAGGCTTGAAGCGGAGTGTAGGTGAAGTTGATCGGTGATTGTGGATTTGAAGAAAATAGGACTTCAAAATCTTGTCCGTCCCAAATTCCGACCTGATAGCTCACTGAAAGGGTCGCACTATATGGTGTCGTGGCTAAGAAAGAATCGGCGCTGCGGGGATCGTAAAGTACTTCACCTGGCTCGGTGAGATCGATATGGCCGGTGTAGCCGGTTCCACTGCGCGTATGAGTAAATACAACGCGAATTGTTTGATTTTCGAAATCTCCATGAATGACGCCGTACAGCCGTGGATCGCTGGTATAACTATCGTTATTGATTTCGCCCGGCGTGGTTTCACTGATGGTGCCGGTGTTGTAATAGAGTTGAATTCCTTCTTCGAGCCGAATGGGGCCTTCGTCGGCTGGATCGGTTAAGATGAAATCAAAGTATTTCCACGATGAGGTGGCAAGAATTTGGGAACTTGCATTGTAGGCAACCACGCGATAAGCGATGACCTTCGCTCCTAGACTGTCGGGAAAGTCGACGCTCGAGGAAGGATCGAACTCAAAGTTTGGATAACCGGTCGTCGAAGTTGTTAAGGTGAGTGTCTCGTCAACCGTTAGTGTGCCGGCAAACCCTGCGGCGTTGAGATCGAACTGGACGATGACATGATCGGCATCGACATGTTGGCCACTGATTGTTCCTCGCACTGTCGGATCTTGCGTGCGACGATCGTTATTCAACGTGCCGGTATCATCGACAAGGCCAAAGTCGACAATTTCGATGCCGGGTACCGCAGCTTCACGATCGATATTAACCGTAATTCTGACGACTGCGCTCGATACGGCTCCATGGCTGTCTGAGATGGTGTAGACGAATGCATCGTAGAATTGAGTCAGTTCCGGTAGCTCATCGAGGCCTAGAATTGTTGACGGATCGTATTCGAACGAGCCATCTTTGCGAATAACGAGTGTTGCGCCTTGCTCAGTAGTAAACTCTAGTTCGTCGCCAACCGTTGTGCTGTCGACACGAATGACAACGAGCTCGTCGCCGTCGTCAACTTCTGAATCGATACCTTTTAGACCGAAATCGGAAATGAGATTTCCGGAAAGCGTGCCGCCACTGGGAACGCGATAATTATTTTCCTGCGCTTTAGGAGCATCGTTGCGCCCCAAAACTTTGATGATTAGAGTGGTTTGGCTTTCGGCTCCATATTCGTCGCGAACGGTGATTTCAACCACTTCTGTAAAGCTCGTCCCTAATTTCAAGTGATCCAGCGACTGACTTGTGGTTGGATCGTACGAAAATGAGCCGTCTTCGTTTACGACGACTACGGCGCCGTTGGCCAACTTGATGGTCTCTCCAACATTCACGGTCCGTCCATTCACAGCGACGACTTCGATGGTTTGTCCTGGATCTGCATCGGAGGCCGAACCATTGCCGGTATCATCCGTCAATACGTTGCCAAAAAGTGGCACGCCTTCCGGCGTCTCGTAGTTTTGGATAGGCGTTACGGGCGCCGAATTTTGAGTAACATCAATGGTTACCGTGGCCGTTACTTCTCGCGATAAGGAATCGGTGACTTCGATTCCTAGTACATATTGTTGAGACGCGGGTGGCGTCGTTCCTATGTATTTCAGATTGCCTAAATAGTCGATTTGGAAGAGATTGCCTGTGTTTCCGGAGACGATGTCGTAATTGAAATATTCGCTCGAGTCTGCGTGGGCAACAAATAATTTTGCGAACACCGTATTGGCGGTAGCACTTGCCGAAAGAGCGAGCGTTTGGTTAGGTACGACATGAAGGTCGTTGACGTGGCTGATTGTCAGGTTGACGTTGGCATAGACAAGGGCAGATTGGTTGTACGCAATTGCGCCGTGAGGGTCGGTGACCCGGTACTTGAATGAATCGTAGTTATTTCCTTGATATCCCAAATCGAATTTTGAGGAAGATGAAGCATCGTATTCAAAACTTCCATCGGCATTTACCGTTAGAGTGGCGCCGCTTTTCAGAACCGTGGGAACTCCAAGTGGAACGACTTTGTTGTCGGAATCGAGCACTTCGACAATCGTTATTGAATCGTTGTTGTAATCATAGTCGGCGACGCCGCCATGAGCATCACCGAGAACCAAGTTGCCGGAAATGGTGTCATCTTCATCCAGAGTATAGTAGTCTGTTTGCGGTGAAGGGGCATAGTTTGAAGTTGGCGGTGCATGAATTGTTACCGAGGCTTCGTCGTAATAAGTCGGAGCGGATTCGTAGTACACGCGCACCGTGAGCACGTAGTTGCCTGGCACCAGCTTTGTGTAGTCGACCAATGTGCTGATTTGGCCGGTACTTTCGTCGATAAAAAATCCCGGTCGATCGACGGTGGAAGTAATTTCGAAAATTGGGTTGCCCGCAACAATTTCATAGATTAGGAGCTGCTCGGGGTCGTGGTTTTCGACGGCAACCGTTCCCACGGATGTGGAGGATTGAAAACTTGATTGCAGGTTAAATGTTTGTGCTGCGATTGAAGGTGCATCAAATACTGGGTCGACAATTAGTGCAATTGTTTTGGTGGCTGTCGCGGGCCGATGCGTTCCGCCGTTGCCTAGATCGTTTAATTCCAACCGCAGTTCGGCTCGGCCATAAAAATTCGAATCTGGTTCAAAAGTTAAACCATTTAAAGCTGCATTCAATTCAGCGGCTGTGCCACGAATTTTTATCAAGCCCGATGGCTGATTGTTTGTATCACCAATCTCAAATATTAAGCCACTGACGCCACCTAAAGCAAATTGCCCGTGCGTGGCGACGATTGCCAATTGTAAATCGGCGGTGCTATCAGCGTCGCCGACAGCAATTGTGGTTCCGCCCGATTCAAAAACAAATTGATCATCTTCATCGACTTCAACCGTTGCTGGGGCGGTGATGGTTGGTGCAACATTTGCCGGTAAAACATTAATCGTAATCGTTTGAGTATCGAAAAAGCTGGGTTGGCCGTCATCGTGCACGAATACATCGAACGTGTGCTCACCGGCGTCTCCTGTTACAGCCTGCCATGACAATGCACCTGTGATAGGATTCAAGCGGATGCCTGCTGGAGCGTTTTCTGCCAGGCTATATCGCAATCCGAATGACGAACCATCAGGATCGCTTGCACTAAATTGCAACGAAAATGGCTCGCCTACAAATGCCGTTGAAGTCGTTAGTGTTGTCGTAAAACTAGGTGGCAAATTAGATGTTCCTAAGGCCACCTGAATGATGCTTCGCGTGCGCAGCTCTGGATCGTCTTGATCCCACACATCGATATTAAGTGAATACAAGCCCGCAGGTAAATTTTCGGAAGGCGTCCATTGCAGCGTTGCTTTTCCTGCAATTGTCGGATGAGGAGTGATGGAAATACCACTCGGATTATTCACACCTGCGGCGAAAACTAGGTCTTCTAAAATACCGTTTGGATAAATGGCTTGGAGTTCAACCGTTAAGGTATTCTCGAGCGATAGAATTTGGATTGGCAAACTTACCAGCGTGGGAGGATCGATCAATATCCAATCATTTCCGGAGTTTCCATCGAGGGTATCGTTACCGAGTCCGCCGTTTAAGTCATCGTCCCCGCCAGCCCCTTCCAAAATGTCATCGCCATCACGACCTTCAAGCCGATTGTTTCTTGCATTGCCTGTGATCGTATCATTACCGCTGCCGCCGATAACATTTTCGATACCGGTAACACTCGTCAGTTGAATGCTGAGCAACCCGGCAATGACCGTCTGCGCTGTTGTTGAATCAAGATTGACAGAAAGCCCAGCCGTAATTGATTGAAAATCAAGCGTGTCGGAATCTAGGTTGTTTGCCTCTTCGATAACATCGCTGCCTTGCGAGCCAGAAAGAAAACGATACGTGTCGCTGCCTGCTCCACCGATCAAGAGGTCGTTACCGCCTGCGCCGGTGAGAATATCTTCTCCCGCGCCACCGTTTAAAAGATTTGCTGATGAGTTTCCAGTCAGTGCATCATCATAAGAGGTACCGATCGCATTTTCGATTTGGTTGGATGCACCATTTAAATTAAGAGTAAGAGATTGGCCGGCATAATTCACGACTTCATAGGACGAGCTATTCGATTGTAAATCGATTTGAATCCCCGTAAGGAAATCAAGACCCGAAAAGTCGAGGGTGTCCGTTCCGCCACTTGAAGCTTCGACAATGGTGTCGGTGCCCAAAGATTCTGTTCCACTGAAGACGTAGTTATCGTTGCCGGCGCCGCCGTCGAGCGTATCGTTGCCCGTGCCGCCGGTGATGGTGTCGTTGCCGGCATCGCCATAAAACGTATCGTTCCCTTCGCGACCATCCAGCACATCATTGCCGTAGTGGCCGTAGATCCAGTTGTTAACACTGTTGCCGTAAATGGTGTCGTTGTATGAAGTGCCGTAAACGCCTTCGATCTGTTCGGGATTGACGAGTGTTAGTTGAAGGCGTGTGGACTGCACGCCGCCAACCGTGACCGTGGCCACCGTTTGTAA
>CAZIGP010000316.1:0-5910 GCA_964538425.1 uncultured Pirellulales bacterium
GGGTGTTAGCAGATACTAATGTGTCCGTTTGCAGTAAGCTTCCAAAAAAGATCAATTGGGCGATCTTATTGAAATGAAACAGCTGTTGATTTTTCATTTGTATTGTTGCCCGAGGCTTTCGCTTCAGTATCAAAAGTCTGTTCAGCGTTCGATATGAGCTGCATAATTTCGCCGTTGGGCCGTACCTGGAGTTGATAGTAATCGCGGCGGTCGGCAATTTCGATTTGGTAAGCGCCCGACAAACCATCCCAGGCAAATCCCAATTTATGGCATCCCGGAAATTGCGACTCGACTGCATCAGACACTGCGTCGGGTAAAAACTGATAACGAACTTGGACAATTATCTTGCACGTTAAAATCGTCAGTAGAACTAGCAGGCTTATGGTGAACGGATTGTACGCGAAGACCGATTTCATGGCGATGCCTTTGCTTCCGAGAGTTTTTATTGTGAACGACACGCCAGCGCATGCCGTTTAAAACAATCGTAGCCGGCCCACCTAAAGCGTCCGTGAATGCAAAATAAAATCGAGTTTATTATTGAGTCCATTCACACCGATTTAACCAGACCGAGAAAGTGCTGCCGCGACTCGGTTGGCTTTCTATCTCAATCGTGCCATTCATTGCGGCAGCCAATCGATGTGCAATCGAAAGACCCAAACCACTCCCTTCAGCACTTGACCGCTGGGCTGACTCGGATCGGAAGAAAGGCTGAAACACGCGGCTGATTTCTTCTTTGCTAATTCCACTGCCTTCGTCCTGCACGCAAAATCCTGCACACTGTTCTGATTCGATGAGATGGATAACTACGGGCTTTTCTGGAGGACTGTACTTGATCGCGTTGTCGAGCAGATTTCTGGCGATTTCGCTGAGCATTTCCGGGTGGGTCGCCGCGATCAGTGAAACCTTTGCTGAACTCACAAAGCGAACAGTTGCATTATCCTGTGGCGATTTCCAGCTTCGCTCAAATTCAGAGAACCAAGTAACTAAATTAATAGGTTGCAGGGTGGGTAACGCAGCTTCTGAATCGGCTCTGGCCAGAAACAGCAGACTCTCCACCAACTCGTTTAACCGCTTGACTTGCTGCCGCACTGTTTGCAGAACTTCTTGATACTCTTCGACGGATCGCGGTCTCCGCAGGGCCACTTCAGCTTGACCTCGAATGATGGTCAGCGGCGTGCGCAATTGATGCGATGCATCGCTGGTGAATCGCCGCTGCCTCTCAAAGGCGGTTTCCAGCCGATCCAATAGCTGATTGAATGCCTGGTTCATGGTTGCCAGTTCATCGCCGGAGGGCACGGACGGCAAGCGTTGATTCAGATCGCGTGAACTCATTGCTTTCGCAGCTTCTGCCATTCGAGTAACCGGCTTCAAAGCTCTACGACAAATCAACCGCCCTGTGGCAAAGCACAATCCCCATAGCGCTAGCCCGACGAAAGCCAAAGCGAAGATCAGGTTCTGTACAGCCTGTCGCATCGGGATTTGCGAAATCCCAGCAATGATAATTAGTGAGGGATACTCTCCTTTTTCAATTTCTTCAGGCGTGCGTTCACGATGCAAATCGTGCTCTGAAATTTGTGACGCTTTAACATGTCGCTGCTGATAGTACCAGCCATCACCAATTTCAACAGGCTTCGAAGCGAGAAAGCTTGCTTGTTTCTTTGCAAATTGTTGCCGGAATCCTTCGGTGTGAGGCGTGTGGGATGCATCAATCGTGTGGCCGTCGATATCGGTAATAAACCAGCAGATTTCCTCACCGAGCGGGCCATGAGGAAGAGAGATTGTTCGATCTGTTGGTTCCCACTCGACGGTATCTGGTTCAATGTCAAGCGAACCAACAAGCGTGTTCATTGCGGATGCCAAACGTTCATTTGCTTCGACCTGCAAATAATGGTTAACTAGCAGATAGACACCAAATGAAAAGCCAATCAACGCAGCCGCCAGCAGTGACAACAAGTAAACAAGTAAACGGTTCGTGAGACTCATATTCCGTCCTCTTCTGGAGAGACGAAATCGAAGCGATAGCCTCGCCCACGTAGTGTATGAATCAGTCTCGAACCGTGAACTTCTAACTTGCGACGCAGTTCCTTGACATGGACTTCGAGCGTATTTGAAAGGCCGTCGTATCGTTCATCCCATACTTGTTCGTAAATTCGTGTGCGTGTCAGCACCTGATGAGGATGCCGCATAAAGAACAGCAGCAGGGCCTGCTCCTTGGCAGTCAAATCGAGTTTAGCCCCGTCTCGTTCGGTGCGCTGGGTGTCCAAATCGATTTTCACGCCAAACTTTTCGATGGTTCGACTAGCTGATTGACTTGGACGTCGAACAAGAGCGCGGAGTCTTGCTAAAAGTTCGTCGAATGCAAATGGCTTGCATAAATAGTCATCTGCTCCGCTATCCAATCCTTTTACACGGTCCGGCACTGTGTCGCGTGCTGTCAGGAATAGGACCGGCGTTGATTTGTTTTTTTCTCGGAACTGGTTGAGCAGTGTTAGCCCATCGGCGCCAGGCAATCCCCAATCCAGGATAACCACATCCCACTCCCCACTCTTTAAGGCCTGCCAGCCACTGACACCATCACTCGCGGTTTCGACGACATAACCTTCCTCACGTAGTCCGCGCATGACGAAATCTGCCAGATCGCGTTCATCCTCAATGAGTAATGCTTTAATGCTCATGTAGGAATTATAGCTGTCTGAATCCGCTAAACGGCGTTAGATAAAGCAGATTTTATCTTGGCTTCACGAGCAATTTAGGTGTGTTTCGTAGAGTTAGGTTAGAAGCATGGGCATCGTTGCTCATGTTAGAAAATCAACCTGAGTAACTAAACCGGAAGACGCGGCTAATTGCTCAGGTAGCCTGTTCATCTATGAAGGAGATGTTACCATGAACCTACTCACCGTTGGCCTTCTTGCGTGGGCACTTTTGCTTGCTAGCTGCATGGGAGTTGCCGCCTTGGCCGGCGACCGATTACATCACGATTCCAAACCTCTGGGCGAAATTGTTGAGGTACTGGAGAAATCGGGTTATGTTGTTGTCGACGCAGAGATTGACGACGGCCGTTGGGAAATCGATGCCCACAAAGATGATGTGTCTTACGAATTGCACATCAACCCCGTGACAGGAGAGACAATTGCCACTTACCGAGACACAACCGCCTATTCAGCACCGCCTGTCCATGCACTGAAACTTTCCAAATTGCTTAAGGAGGTCGGCAAAGGAGGCTACTCTCCAATTTTAAGCGCAGAGTTCAAGCATGGACGGTGGGAAGTAGAAGCCCACAAAGACGGCCAGAAGCGCGAACTTGAGATCGGAGCCAACGACGGCAAAATCGTTGCAGACCGGGTGGACCATTAAGACAAATTTTAAATTACGCCTGCGATGTATTTGCGTACGTCGCAGGCGTAATTTTTAACCTAACTTAGAAACCGCTGTCATCAATCTTCACAGAAATCGCTCCGATTTGGCGACGGTGGTCGACATGACACCCGACCGGAGCATCTCTGTTTGTGACGATGCCTCTGTTAAAAGAGGCGGAAGCCAACCGCTGCAGACCGACAAAGGTGGGCGGTACAGGACTCGAACAGATTGCAACTTTCCCGAAGAAACTCAAATTAGCGAAAGGCGCGCTGCAAAATGTGAGGCGAATTCGATGCTGAACCGGATTGTTTCAGTTTGGCCAACATTGCCTAAAATCCATGCGGCAGGCAATTCTGGCTTTGATCGACGTGTCATTGCACTAGCAGGGCAAAAGTTTCGCCTTGGCAAACGCCACTGTTGTTTGTGTCCAGGGCCGAGCATATTAAAATCGCAGCATGATTCTTTTGAAACAGGCCAAGGTCGCCACCCGCCATCTCCGGCGATCTGATCCGGTCATGCGGCAATTGATGTCGCAGGTGGGGCCGTTTGAATTGAAATTGGAGCGCAACCGTTTTTGGATGCTCGTACGGTCCATCATCTCGCAGCAGCTATCGACCAGTGCTGCCCGAACGATCCGCGGACGGATTGAGGAATTGCATGGGCCGGGAAAGATTACCGCCGACCGATTTCGGCAGCTAACAGAGAATTAATTACGGTCTGCCGGTCTTTCAACGCAAAAGACGACCTATGTTGCCGACCTGACGGATGCCGCACTGACCGGTCGAATCAACCTGCGTTAGATCGCAAGGAAGACCGATGAGCAGGTCATCGAAGAGTTTGTGCAAGTGAAAGGAATTGGGAGATGGATTGCCCAAATGTTCTTGATCTTTTCCTTGGGCCGATTGGACGTATTTCCGCACGACGACCTGGGAGTGAGGACAGCAATTCGGAATCTCTACGGTTTGCTCGAATTACCCGATAAGGAGCAGAGCCACAAGATTGCTTCACGGTGGCGACCATATGCGAGTGTGGCTAGCTGGTACTGCTGGCGCAGCTTTGATTTGAAGTCGTAGAAGATTAACTAGCGGCAGGTGTTCTGGTGGTGTGCCCAACAGCTAAAAATATCTATTCAGCATGGTTCGCGGTGTCCCTAACTTACTATTCATTCCAACGTCGGAAGTCTTCTTCCGTGACTTGGTCGAAAAACGAGCGCAAAGCGAATACCTCGATGCGACAGTGAATGGAATCAACAGTTGTCTAATGCGAGATTGCCACCGAATAAATGGCCGTGGTGTTAATACATGCGGGGGCAAGCATGGAATAGCTCTCCGCTCCTTTGCTTTAAATCGATGTTTCAAATGACCATAATTGTTGCTAATTCTTAGTTAGCCCGCATAGCATTTGCTGTATAATCGGTTCACTTCTTGAGCAGCGTCTGTTGGCTCTGTAATTCTGCTTACACATCGGTGAACTATTGGCGTGGCCTCGTCTTGGAATCGCATGTAACCAGGAAACTTGCCGCGCACAATTGCCTCGTCGAGCGTCTGTAACGTATCACGGAAGAAATCAGAGCTTGCTGCATTCACCGCATCATCGGTCCATGCCATGCGATGCCCCGGTTGGCCACCGCTCTGAAAATAGATCCCTTTTTGAACATCTGGTGAAGCGCAGAATTGTGAATAATTCATGCAGGCGCGAGGATGCTTCGTCCGCGACGAAATAGCAATTCCTGCACCGCCAATGGTGGAGCGGAGACGCCTGCCGCCAAATGTAACTATGCCGCCAGCTTTGAGTGGATATTTTGAGTAACCAGAACGCGAGTAGTTTGAGTAGCCGTAGGCAAAAGGGCAATATGCAGCCCGCCGATCATCCGTTGAAGCCATCCATTCGGCAGTGCGGATTGGATTGCGTTTGCAACAATGTGGATCGCAAAGTGATACTAATCGGCGGAGTTCCATAATGGCGGTGCTCACCACCTCATGAGGTGCAAGGCAATCTTCATGAGCAAAAGGCTCACCACCAAGTGCAGCGCAGAACATGTAGGTGTGCATTAAGATGTCAATTGGAAAAGCTGCCACAGTCACATGGCCGTGGCTTGCTAGTGCGAGCACGTCATTCCAAGACTGGGGAGGCGCCAGGCCATATCGATCGAATAAATCAAGTCGACGCGTCGAGATGGGGGCTGCGGCATCGATCGCGATCGACCATTGTTTACTTGCAAAGTTGTAGCTTTCAAACGATGTGCCAACTGAATTTGTCGCTTGGTCAGCAAGAAATTCTGAGGAAAGCCAATCGTCGAGAGGTAGCAACAATTCCTGAGCCGCAGCCAACGCGATGTGAGGATGATCCATGACGATTAGATCAAAGTTGTTCGCCAACTCTACCATCGAGCAATCAGCGAATGCCTGGAGCGATCGTTTTTCCCAGCGGATGGAAATCTCCGGATTCAGTTCCTCGAATCGCTGGGCTGTCGCCACAACCGGCAGAAAACCGCGTGTATGGTTCCAGGCAATACCTCGTAGATTGATTGTCTCGCTGCTCATGATGAGGTCA
>CAZIGP010000317.1:0-934 GCA_964538425.1 uncultured Pirellulales bacterium
TACAAAATCGCTCGCTCGATTTAATTTGCGCTGAATGCTTGCGTTATTTTGACCCTTAATCTAGTGTCCATCACTGTCCTTAAACCTTTGTGATTAATTGTTGATCACGCGTCAAAGATGAACGATATCGCTGTCGTTAATTTTGCTCCAGAAAAATACAGTGTTGAGCTTCGGGAACTCCCACGGGCTGTCGTTGACGAAGATCAAGTGCTGTTAGAAGTGCAAGCTGTCGGTGTGTGCGGCAGCGATCTCCATATGTGGACTGGTCAGCAAAGCTGGCGCGTCAATTATCCGATCGTGCTTGGACATGAATTTTGCGGACGTATTTGTCAGATTGGAAAACGAGTGCGAGGTTGGTCAGAAGGAGATCGAGTTGTCAGTGAAACAGCTGCAGTGATTGACCCAGAAAGTTCTCTGACTCGTCAAGGGCTATACAACTTGGATCCTGGTCGCCGAGGCTATGGTGCTGCAATCGATGGTGCAATGCGCCGATACGTGCCCGTGCCTGCGAGAATTCTTCATCGAATGCCAGAACAAATGACATTTGAACAAGCCGCTTTGGCCGAGCCTTGCTGTGTGGCTTTCAATGCCGTCGTCAACAACGCCCGCGTTAAGCCCGGTGATAGGATTCTGGTACTCGGTCCTGGTCCTATCGGTTTGTTGAGCGCTGCGTTAAGCCGCTTATGTGGCGCTACGGTTGCCGTAGCTGGGCTTGATCGTGATCTCGCTCGATTGAATGTCGCCCAATCCTATGGTTGCGATATTCTCATGCATGACGTGCAAGAGTGGTCAATGTCACGGGACGGTTTAGGGGCCGATGGTGTAATTGACGCAACTGGCACTTCTGCCGCACTAGCTATAGCATTGGAATTGGTTCGCCCTGCGGGTTGGATCAGCAAGGTTGGGTGGGGGCCTCAGCCATTTCAATTTTCGC
>CAZIGP010000317.1:944-5902 GCA_964538425.1 uncultured Pirellulales bacterium
CTTTAGTACAAAAAAATGTTACCTTGCAGGGAAGTTTCAGCCACAATTGGCCAATTTGGGAACGCGTCATTGATTTGATCGCTACTAAAAAGTTGGAAGTAGAACCAATAATCGGAGGTATCTGGCCTCTTCAGCAATGGCAATCCGCTTTCGAGGAAATGCACTCAGGTCGAATTGTCAAAGCATTGCTGAAGCCTTAATTTTTTCGTCTTATTGCGAGAATTAGCCTAGGGCCAGAAAACTCTTCATGAGATTACAAGATAAAGTAATTCTGGTAACAGGCAGCACCACGGGAATTGGTGAAGCGATTGCCCAACGAGCTTGGGAAGAAGGGGCGCGAGTAGTCGTTCACGGTCGTAATTCAGCGCGTGGCATGACTCTGGCATCACGATGGAAGGGTCGTGCAATATTCGTCAGCGGTGATCTGGCCAATTTAGAGACTCCCAAGCAGCTTATTGAATCAACTCTAACTACTTTCGGTCGACTCGATGCACTGGTTAATAATGCAGCTATTACTGAACGAAGTAATTTACTTTCAACAGATGCGACACTCTTTGATCACGTCATGGCAATCAATGTTAGGGCACCATTGCTGCTCATCCAAGCGGCTCGACCTTACCTTAAGGATTCGCGAGGCTGCGTACTAAATATCGGTTCCACTAATGCCTATGGTGGAGAAAACAACCTCTTAGCTTATAGCATTTCTAAAGGAGCACTGACGACATTATCGCGAAACTTGGCTGATGCATGTTGTTATGAGGGCATTCGAATCAACCATTTAAATCTTGGCTGGGTGCTGACTACGAATGAATACCAATACAAGCTCGACGACGGTTTGCCACCGGATTGGCCTGAGAAACTGCCGTATCAACTCGCTCCATCAGGCCGCCTTATCGCACCGGCAGAAATCGCGGCGGCCGCAGTATATTGGTTATCAGATGAGAGTAGGCCAATTAACGGCAGCGTTATTGATTTAGAACAATATCCGTTTGTCGGTCGCAATCCCACGAAATGGGTTGGGAAGTAACTTGGAGCGTTTTTAAAAATATTTACGAGATTGAAAGCTGCAATATCGGTGAATGTCCATAGGCAAATTGAAATAGCAATTCATGGGAATTCACGGCACGTCTTTAACGAAAGTTGCAAGTGTAATAGATAGCTTTGCCTAGAGAAGCGAGAATTATGCTACATTTGTTTCGACTTCTAAACATTGGTTGCGCCTGGTTGATGTTATCCTTTGGCGGCATCGTAGTCGGTGGCGAGTTACAAAGTGATACCACAACGCAAATTGATTTCAATCGTGACGTTCGGACGATACTTTCTGATAATTGCTTTAAGTGTCATGGCCCGGACGTTAAGCAGCGGCAAGCTAACCTGCGACTTGATAGGTCAGAAAGTGCGACGAACCCAGCCGAGTCGGGAGCTATCGCGATCGTTCCAAGGGATATTGCCAAGAGCGAGTTGGTCCACCGCATTTCGACAAACGACGATAGCCTACGAATGCCGCCTCTCGATAGTCATAAAAAGCTTACTCGCGAGCAAAAAGCCTTGTTGATTCGATGGATAGATGAAGGAGCCAAGTATAAGTCGCATTGGGCATTTGTGCGGCCTGTACGACATCAAGCTCCAACGTCGAGAGTGGAGGAGGCCGGGTTCAAAGTTCAAAATGAGATCGATGTCTTTATTGCCGATCGGTTACGGCGTGAAAGCTTAACGATGTCGCCTGAGGCCGACAAAGCAACCCTCATTCGTCGCGTCACGTTCGATTTGACGGGCTTGCCACCGACGCTTGATGAAATCGACGCATTTCTAGCCGACGAGTCGTCCGAGGCTTACAGCAAAGTAGTCGATCGATTACTTGCGTCTCCACACTATGGCGAGCACATGGCACGATACTGGCTTGATGCTGCACGCTACGCCGACACAAACGGCTATCAGGTAGATTTAGAGCGTACCATGTGGCCCTGGCGAGATTGGGTGATAGATGCCTACAACCGTAACCTGCCGTTTAATCAATTTACCATTGAACAGCTTGCCGGCGACTTGTTGCCCAATCCCACGCACGAGCAACTTTTGGCAACAGGCTTTAATCGAAATCATTGCATCACGGTCGAAGGCGGTGTCATCGATGAAGAATACCGTGTCGAATATATCATGGACCGCGTGACTACGACCGCTACCACCTGGTTGGGACTAACACTAGGCTGCTGCCGCTGTCACGATCATAAATATGATCCGTTAACACAAAAAGAATTCTATCAACTCTTTGCCTTCTTCAACCAAATGCCTGAAAAAGGGTATGGGGAAGGCATGGCGAGTGCTCCCAAACTTAGTTTGGCTACAGAAGAACAAAGTCAAAAGCTTAAGGAGTTCGATGAACAATTGGCAGAAACAAAATTGTGTCTAGAGTCCATTGCTTCGAATGAAGCAAAAGGCGAGCAAAAAGCTTTAGAACAACAACAAACCGAGCTGCAAAAAAAGCGTGATGAACTGGAAAAACAAGTGTTGCACGTCATGGTAATGCACGATGCCAAACAGGTGCGCGAAACTTTTGTTCTTAACCGTGGTCAATACGATCAACCCCAAGAGAAGGTCAACCCTGACATCCCCGCCGCGCTACCTCCTCTGCCGCAAGATGCACCCCATAATCGATTGGGATTAGCACGGTGGCTAGTCGATCCGGCGAATCCACTCACCGCGCGGGTAATCGTTAATCGCGATTGGCAACGCTATTTTGGTGTCGGGCTTGTAAAAACTGCCGAAGACTTCGGCATGCAAGCCGAATGGCCAAGCAATCCAGAGTTACTCGATTGGCTAGCCACCGAATTTGTCCGTAGCGGATGGGACATCAAGCATGTACAACGATTGATCGCCACCAGTGCCACGTATCGACAATCTTCAAATATCTCTCCCCAATTGCTGGAACGCGATCCCGCAAATCGCATGCTGGCCCGAGGTCCTCGGTTTCGTATGGCTGCCGAGCAGATTCGCGATACGGCATTAGCCGTGAGTGGGTTACTCTCACAAAAGATGGGTGGGCCGAGTGTGAATCCCTATCAACCCGACGGACTATGGGCCGAGCTGAACGACCGCGAAGGACTGTCAATGAAATTTGTCCAAAGTCACGGTGAAGATCTATATCGCCGCAGTGTCTATACCTTTTGGAAACGAACCGTGCCCCCTCCCACGATGCAAGTATTTGATGCTCCAGAACGAGAATACTGTGTCGTACGCCGATCCAATACCAATACTCCCCTGCAAGCCCTGGTGTTGTTAAACGACATCCAAATGGTTGAAGCTGCCCGGAAGCTGGCCGAGCGAATGTTGACCAAGGGAGGTGGTTCGTTCGAGGAGAAATTGAATTATGGGTTTCGCCTAGCTACTGCTCGTCGACCGTCGAAAAAAGAATTGGAAGTACTTCATCGTGCCTGGCAAGAACAGCACACCGAACTAATGAATGATCTTGAAGCTGCAAAACGGTTGCTGAATGTAGGTGAATCACCAGTTAACACTATGCTTGATCCGGTCGAGTTGGCCAGTTGCACGCATGTAGCGCGATTAATCCTCAATCTGGATGAAACAATTACCAAAAACTAGCCGCTGACTATTACGGCATTGAAGAAACACGGAGATGTCCATCGATTATCCCATGGTTAAATCCCAACTGCTTGAAACACGTCGGCAATTTCTCTGCAATACCGGAGTAGGAATTGGTGCAGCTGCATTAATTTCCTTATTGCACACCGACGCCCATGCTAAAGCTAATACTCCGTACGGACTTTCGAATTTGCCTCATCACCAGCCAACCGCGAAGCGAGTCATCTACCTATTTCAATCTGGCGCGCCATCTCAGATTGAAACTTTGGACCATAAGCCGAAGCTGAAAAATCGGCAGAAAGAAGAACTACCTGATTCCGTGAGAATGGGACAACGCCTCACGGGCATGACGAGCGGGCAAAGTACGTTTCCCATTGCCAACCCATTGGTCAACTGGACGCAACATGGCAAAAGCGGTCAATGGGTAAGCGACCTCTTACCGAACACGGCCAAGGTGGTAGATGATCTTTGCATCATCAAATCGATGTTCACAGAACATATCAACCACGACCCAGCGATCACGTTCATTCAGACCGGCCACCAGCAGCCAGGACGTCCAAGCCTTGGCGCATGGGCAAGTTATGGGCTGGGGAGTGAAAACCAAGACCTACCGGCATTCGTCGTGCTAATATCGCGCAACCTGAACCCGACGGCGCAGCCTATTTATTCGCGACTTTGGGGCAGCGGCTTTTTGCCCTCCAACCATCAAGGCGTAAAGCTGCGCAGCACCGGAGATCCTGTATTGTATTTAACCGACCCTGCCCGCGGCTCTCGCCAAAGCACCCGGCGCCTGCTTGACCGGCTCGCCGAACTGAACGAACTCCAACATCAATCGGCAGGCGATCCGGAAATTAATACTCGTATCGCCGCTTATGAAATGGCTCATCGCATGCAAACGTCGGTACCTGACTTGACAGATCTTTCAAATGAACCGCAATCGTCGTTCGACCTTTATGGCGAAGATGCACGGCAGCCCGGCACATTTGCCTTTAATTGCTTAATGGCTCGCCGACTTGCTGAGCGCAACGTACGTTTTATTCAACTCTATTGCCGCGATTGGGACCATCACAGCGGTTTGCCGAAAGGACATCGAATCATGGCTAAAGCAACCGACCAAGGCTGCGCGGCCCTCGTGGCAGACCTGAAGCAACGCGGATTGCTCAACGACACACTCGTTATCTGGGGAGGTGAATTTGGCCGCACCATTTACTCACAAGGCACACTAACCGAGGATAACTATGGCCGAGATCATCATCCACGTTGCTTCACCATGTGGCTAGCTGGTGGTGGCGTAAAAGGTGGCATGACTTTCGGCCAAACCGACGATTATTCGTACAATATCACCGAAAACCCCGTCCACG
>CAZIGP010000318.1:0-3656 GCA_964538425.1 uncultured Pirellulales bacterium
ATTTTGGTGGCGATAATCGAACATACCTCAATTGCTCATTCGCGTCCTACGGATTTCCGAAAGTAATGATTCCGTTCGCACCCGTTTACCAGGGCTTAACCGCGAGCTATCGAACGCTGATCCTTTTTAAGAACCCGGGGCAGAACACTGCTCCGATGCATTTCTGACGCAACGACGTTTGACAATATCGACAACTCTATGTAACGACTACCATGAACTATGTCCGAAAAATTACCTCTACGGCACCGGTTGGATTGTTTCTGCCAAACTTTCGCGGACGTAAATGTTTCAAAAGGTGTATTGATCCCAAAACAAAAATCCTACCAAGTCGGATAACAAAACAATGGCAATGTCAAATTCGATGTAAGTCCGAGAAACAAACTGGTGGTACACAGGATAAATTGTCTTTGCAACATGTAGCAGAGCAAGTCGGAAAAGAGGATACTTGGCACGGAGCTTTAAAGCCGGTCGATTTTGTATGGTCACTCGGCACATCGAGACGGCTGGGTATGTTCCGTGCGCCCGTGCTCTTCCCACGATTATCTCGTCGTGTTGCGAATAGCTTTTTGGCGGTCGCTTTCTTTGTAGCTACCTTTAAAGCCGCCGCAGCTGAGCCAGACTCATCACTCCCTGTTTGTATCCAGCGCCCGAGTATTCTTCGCGCCTGGCGGCTTCCGGCGCACCGCATCACCGTCGACCAAGCATACAAACCAAGCTTAGCCTTGTTGCCCAATGGCGAATTGCTAATGGTTGCCTTCCAATCAATCGATTTGCCCGACAAGAAGCTACACGAACCGACTTACTTTTGGCGATCCAAAGATGATGGCCGAACTTGGTCAGCGCGAATCGAATCTAAGGATGTGATTGGGCGAGAGCAATGGATAACGTGTGTCTCTAGCGGCACTTTGTTCCTGACGAGTCATATTTTGCCAGCGGACATCAATAACCCCGACAAAAAAGGAACTCACAGTTACTTACACCGGTCGATTGATGGAGGCCACACATGGCAACGGACGAAAGTTCAATTAACCGATGAATCGGGTCATCACCCAGATACGCTGACGTCGCGAGATATTCTCGAAATGCCCAATGGCTCACTGCGAATGGGAGTTTCCGCATTCGGAACAACAACCGCCTACCTCTGGAGTTCACGAGACGGCGGCATTACTTGGGAACGTGGCAATTTGTTAACGATCGGCGATTATCGCGGAATGCGGTACAGCAATATTGATGGCTTTTTCGGCGAAGATTTTCATCATCAGATGCATTCAGGCAAACTATTGCACTGGTTCAGAGTCGGCCATCCAAGCCCAATGTGGCTCATGAGTGATGGCACTCCGGGCGTTACTACAATCGGTGATAACAGTGACCGAACATTGCTTTGTGAATCAGATGATGGGGGGCGCACTTGGACCAACTTGCGCGATTTCGGAGGATATGGCATGATGTATCCACGATTGCTACGACTGCGTGACAGCCGAGTGCTCTGCACCTATACACAAAGAGACTTACTTTATCCGATTGGTTTGCGTGCGATAATCAGTTATGACGACGGTGTAACGTGGGACTTCGAATACGACCAGATTGTGATTGAAGGGAAAACGCCCTGGGGTTGTCCTTCTGGCGGGGGCTTTGGGAACACGCTTGAATTAAAGGATGGCACATTAATTTCTTGCTACAGTTACCTCGCGGCAGACCAAAAGACCTACGTCGAGACGGTGCGCTGGCAACTGCCTGAGAAGGCTAATTCCGCCAGCAACAAATAGTCGCCTTGGGGAGACCTGTTTTGATGTTTATTGCCGACGTATCATCGATTCCCCTGCTGCCACGTCCGGCTTATAAACAAATGATCGTGGCCGGTAATCCAGAGGTATTTGGCCGGATTTTTTTTGTAAGCGACGACCGCCGAACGGCGTATTTGGTTTGGCGTGCGACGCCGGGAACCCTTCGATTTACACCCGATCCGATCACTAGCGACAGCTGCGTGGTCATTGCCGGTTCGGCTTGTATTCGACAAAACCAGCATAGTCCCATAACAATCCGCTGCGGCGCCTTTTGCCGGTTTCCAAATGAACCCTTTGAACTAGAAATTCAAGAAGAATTTCTTAAGGTGTCGTTTTTATACGATCCTGAGAAATTAATGTGCCAAGCGGAGACGCTATGATGCTGCCTCTATGGCTTTTGTGAGCGTCAACCGTTTTGAAAGACTTAACCGTGCAATTACGTCTAATTCCCAAAACTGAGCTGCGTGTGTCGACCGTGTGCTTGGGCACGATGACCTTCGGCATCCCTGTCCCTGCTATAGAGGCGGTTAAGTTGGTCCATACAGCGCTCGATCAAGGGATCAATTTTTTCGACACCGCCGATATGTATGAAGGATATAATCGGCGCATCGGATCGCCAGGCGGCGTGGGTGAGACGATCTTGGGCGACGCACTTTACGACCGACGCGAACGCGCCATCGTGACGACGAAAGTTGGCAGCGATGTTGGCGACAAAGGGTTGGGGCGCACGCATATCTTGCGACAAATCGATGCGAGCTTACGGCGACTGCGTACCACGTATGTTGACATTTACGAAATGCATCGGCCTGACTCTGAAACGGCGCTCAGTGAATCGATCGCCGTCATGGCGGATCTCATTTCTGTGGGAAAAATTAGGTATTGGGGATTTTCAAATTTTTCAGCCGCTCAGATTAAGGAAATGATTGATCTATGTGATGGCCAGGGTTGGCCCCGACCGGTTGTCAGCCAACCGTCATATAGCTGGCTCGACCGAGAGATTGAAGCCAATCATTTGCCATTGTGTCGTGCATTCGGAATCGCAGTCACACCCTATAAGCCGCTTCAGGGCGGGTTGTTAACCGGAAAATATAAGCGCGGACAAGCGATGCCTGCAAACAGTCGCGCTGTCGAACATCCCATGTGGCTCCAGCTCGACGAGAGCTTATTTGACCGACTCGAGCAATTTGAACTAGAGGCAGCGGCAGCAGAGCTCGCTCCCGCTCAGTACGCTGTCAAATGGCTCTTGAAACAGCCCGGAGTAACGTCCATTGTTGTGGGCGTTAAAAACACGGAGCAAGTTGATGCGGTCATCAACACGGTTCGTACTGCAAAAGAACATCCCACTTCATAACCAGTTACATATACGAATGTGGCTTAGTTTGCTTTGGGTCAAATCTGGTCGTTCTACTTACATGTAACGGTGGTTCATTTACAAAAAGTCCCAGTATGTTTGGCTTTCCTTACTGGTTGGAATGTGATCGTCCAGTGTTTCCAACTCTGCCGCGCAGTCTAACGGCAGATGCAGTTATCATCGGTGCCGGCATTGCAGGTTTAAAGCTAGCACACTGTCTGGCGCGTTACGGATCTCGCGTTGTAATACTCGAAGGGAGCCGAGTTGGTGAAGGTGCATCATCCCGCAACCAGGGGACAATAAACCATAGCCCAAATCTTAGCTATTCCACGTGCATTGAGCGGCATGGACGTGTTAATGCCAAAGCGCTTTGGGAATTGGGTCTGGAAAATCAGCGATTGCTTGAGGCTCAAATTATAGAATATGAAATCAATTGCGATTATGAGCGGGCTGGCCAAGTTTTTTTGGTCCGCCGTGACGTCGAAGGATGGGAAGAACGGCTGAATGATTTTCACAAAGAG
>CAZIGP010000318.1:3666-5896 GCA_964538425.1 uncultured Pirellulales bacterium
AGTCGGCCTTGTTACAAGAAGATTGCTTCAGGGCTGAGTTACTAGACGAAGCAGAAGCCCGCGAAGTTGGTCGTAACCCAGTGTATGTAGGTGGTCTTCGTTATCCTACTGATGCACAGTTTCATTCGGGTCGTTTTGTTCTCGGTCTGGCCCAAGCAGTGGCCGGACTTTCTAGTGTACAAGTTTTTGAAGGCTGTCGAGTTCAAAGCATTAGTCGTCAGGGCCATGATGTTTGCGTTACCACGGTAAAGGGGACAATATCCGCTGCGGTGGCATTTTTAGCTACGAATGCCATGGTTCCACAAGTAGTACCAAAACTTGAACGCGCGATGCGTGCGGAGCGTGGCCAAGTTTTGGTTACGGCACCTTTGCCCGAGCGGCCGTGCCGCGGTAGTTTTAGTACTAGCATGGCTTGGTGGCGGGACGTCACCGAAACCGATGGGCGATTCCGCCTCGTTTTTGGCGGCCGCCGTTCTCGTGACGATCCAGACAGCCTTTTTCCGCAGTTTCGATCGGATGGCGGTCCTCACCCTCTGCTAGAATCGGAGGGATTTAGTCCGTCCGCCGGTCACCAAAGCCATCTTGAATCGCAACTTGCGTTACTGTTTCCGCAATTATCCAAAGTTCCCACCACGCACCGTTGGGGAGGTTTGCAATGCTTTACGGCAGACGATTTACCTGTCATCGGCTGCTTTGATCCAGAGCTTAACCTGTGGGGCATGGCGGGATTTTGCGGCCGCGGCAATTGCCACTCCGATGTCGGCGCTGAATTTCTTGCCGCGCGAGTCATTGGCACCAAAGGCACCGTTGAAAAACGCTTTGGGTGGCTGTTCGACGATCTTATGTATGTCGGCAGAACCTCGGCCAACTGGAAACCGTGGCGAACCAGCCATGATCCTCGTGAGATGATTTCTGGTTGCATTACAAATCAATTGGAGAATTCAAAATGAATCGCAAGATTTACATCACGATTTTCTTACTGGTAGCAGTTCGTCTTCATGCCGAAGACTTCAAATCGCCTTTGCCACAAAAGCCGGGCTTTCCACAATCCATTGGGATGATTGCATTTTCCTTGCCGGCGCAGCCCGGTGAACTCGATCAGTTTATAGCAAGCGGTGTAAAGATCTGGCGTCACGATTTTCGCTGGACTTGGTTTGAAAAGCAAAAAGGAAAATATGACTTCACCTTGATGGATGAGGAAATGGCCGCAGTGCAGAAGGCAGGTATTACAATGCTGCTCATACTTGGCGGCCGCAACGAGTTGTATCCAGGTTATAATGGAGGCCCAGAACATCTGCCACCGGCAACAGCGCCCGAGCAATTTCCCGGTTATGCGGCTTTCGCTGCGGCAGCCGCTGAACATTTCCGTGGCAAGCCCGTAATGTTCGAGCTTGGGAATGAACTCGACGGTTATTGTACGGCTGAACAATACTACCAGTGGGCGAAAGTAACGGTTGAAGCAATGCGAAAGGTCGATCCCAAAGTAGTCATTGTCGGCCCTGGCTCCCACGAATGGGCATATGGCAGGAACGAGCAGCTTTTCAAGTTGGGCTTCTTAAAATTGGTGGACGCCGTAACCGTTCACATGTACCTCGGCGGCGACCACGACAAACCCCAAAAAATGCCAGAAGCTCACGAAAAAGACGGCAGGCTAAAACAGTTGAAAACGCTAGTTGCCAAATACAGCAAAGGCCGCAAAATTCCGCTAGCAAACACAGAGTGGGGTTATCGAACCTATCACAGCCTTTCACGCGAGAAGGAAGATCCCAACGGCGATCAACAGGTCAGTGCTGCCGAGCAGGCTCGTTATGTGATACGCGCCATGCTACTAAGCGTACTTTGGGATTTTCGATTTAACGCTTGGTTTACTTGGACACTTAAGATACAGAACCAAGGAGGTTATGGCATTGTAGACGAAACAGGCATGCCGATGCCGGTTTACTTCGCGCTCAAAAATCTCACCGAGCAATTACCTGATTCCACTTTGAAGCGACGTATCCGTCTGGAATCGCCCGACGATTACTTACTCGAGTTCAACACATCAAAAGGTACGCGTTGGGCCGTCTGGACTTGTGGCGAGCCTCATGGCTTGTTGCTCCCTGTGGGAAACTTGAAAGAAGTTGTGGCTACCGATCTTTGCGGCACGCGAAACTTTCGGCCGCCGATGAAAGAGGGCCGAGCAAGCCTCACGGTTACTGGAGCGGTCCAATATTTACGCGAGCCAGGTGAA
>CAZIGP010000319.1:0-5890 GCA_964538425.1 uncultured Pirellulales bacterium
AATTCAGTCGCGGCCTCGGGATCGATAGTCACCGATGTCGACAAGGCCTCGCGCCGACTAACCGCATCCGCGTCAGTTGTGGCGATTGTCTTGAGCTGTGACAGTGCTGGCTTCAATTTAAACATGCCAGCCAGTTCCATCCCCATTTTGCGATTGGCGTTTTTCATTCTCAACATTCTTTCCGCCACTTCGCCAGCCCAGCCGACAATCCACTCTGGTAGGGTCAGACTTCGTTCCTTGGCAGCGCGCTGTAAGCTGACCAAAACCCTCTGATCATCCCTGACTTTTCTTTTCGGAAGCACGCCATTCAAAGGCGTCTGTTGCCGGTCGCGACACAATTGCACCAGTCGATATACCTCGGCAATGCGTGGCTCCGATACATTTCGCAGAAGTATATATACGACGTGCGGGAGGTCGGTGATACTTTCGGGATGATCCTTCCAATAGTCTAAAGCCACTTCTGTGGCATGTTGGCCCTGAATTGCCAAGCACAAGTCGGCAAGCTGCGCGCGCTCATGATTCGAAAATTCCACGTTAGTTTCCTGATTCGCTACATCATCCATGATCTCGGGAACTAATAAATGGTTGCGCAGTGCCATTCTCACCGTATGGATCAACTGCGGATCGTCTTGTGGGGTCGTATTCCAGAGGACTAGTAATACTTTAACGTTATCTCGATTCGGATGGCGGCCTAGTGCGTCGGCTGCTACACGGCGAACCGTTGCATCGTTATCAGAAAGCTTTTGACGTACAATATCGGCCCAAGGTTTTCCTGAATTATTCCAATCCGATCTTTCCGCAAGCAATCGTATGGCATGCACTCGAACGGAAGCTTCCGAATCGCTGATCAGTCGTTCGAGCAACTGGTCGTCGAGCGAAGTCAATCGCTCCAGCACCCACATCCCATGTACACGTTGCAAAGAAGTTGATTTTGAATTGCTAACCAATCTCTGAACTGCCTCTAAACATTGCGCCCCAAAACGATCGGCTAATTCGTGCGTTGTCAGGGTGCGAACAGTCAGGTTTGAATCATCGAGCCGCGTAACCAATTGTTCTAGGCTTTCCGCAGTCAGATTCGGCATGAATGCGTGTTGCGCCTGATTGTCTTTGCCTGTATAAACCACTCGCCAAATACGTCCACGTTCGCGATCGCGCTTCGGATGATCGAGCGGCACTTCATAGTGACCGATGATGCAGTTATAAAAGTCGGCAATATAAAGTGCCCCGTCTGGCCCCATCTTTACTTCGACTGGCCGGAACCATGGATCGTCGCACGTGATAAAATCAGCTTGTTCATCCGCTTCGAAGCTAGAACCGTGGACAACCAGTAGATCTCGGTTAATTCGATGCGTAATTGGATTGCCAATAAACAGATTACCGCGGTATTCTTCGGGAAACTGTTCTGCCGCATAGTAAGCAATGCCAGCGATACCCGTAGAGCCATGAGCATGATTCATCATGGAAGGGGCAAACCCCAAACCGTCGTGTGGCTTGTCGAAACTCGGGTAATAACCGCCGCGCAGCAACATGTACGCTGGCTTGGTATGGCAATCCGCCGAGAAGAGATTGCCCAGTGGATCGAAAGTTAAGCCGAACGGGTTAACTTGGCCGTGGGTGAAGAACTCGATATGCGAACCATCGGGCCGGAAACGGTAGATGCTACCTCCTTCCAATTTAATCTCTTGCCCGTCGGTTCCGCGCACGGTGCTGACGTTATTGAAACCGTGGCAAGCATAGATCCAGCCATCGATCCAACGAGTGAATGCGTTGTTCAGACCATGGGTGTCGTGCTGGCCGAAAGGGCCGAACATTACTTCACGTTTCTCGGCTTTGCCGTCACCATCCATATCGAATAAACGATAGATATTAGGAATACTAAATCCAATAGCACCTTTGGGTATGGGCGTGATGCCGATGGGTATGTTCATACCCTCGGCGAAGATACTGACTTTTTTGGCACTGCCGTCGGTGTTCAGGCCTTCGATCACTCCAATCGTGTCTCGGCCGATTTTTTCTTGAGGGACTGGGAAAGGGTATTCGACAGATTGCGTGAACCAGAGTTGCCCTTTGGCATCAAAATTCAGATTGATTGGCTTCCGCACGCCTTGGTCTTCGGCGGCGACGAGTTGAATTTTGAAACCCGCTGGAACGTGGAATTTCTCAAGTTGCTGCTGCGGAGTTAATGGTGGATCTTCGACAACAAATGGAAAATCTTCAGCCTGCAAGCTTTTGCCTTGGAGACAAAAAAACATAATGATGGCAAGAAACACAATTGGCGAACTAGATCGATACAATGACGTGAGGAAGGCACTCGGTGATGATAGATTGGTCATGGTTGCATACTGTCAAAATTACTGGTTTAGAACTTTCCACTGTTATTAACTGCGGTGAGCTTCCACGGAATATCGATGTGTCGGGTGGTGCCCTTGCGTCCGTAAACGCAGTCTTCTAGGAGCCTAACGGCGGCTTCGACCTCCCATTGCGGATCGAACTCGATGAACTTTGCGCGATGGCGAAACTCGCCGGTAAAATCGCGCGACATAACAATGACTTCTGTCTCTTCCAACCATTTGCGGTGAGCTGCTGAAGCGCGGGACCAAATCATCTCCAGCAATGGAACTGATTCAACAAGCATCGCGCTAGGGGCCATCCGGAATAATTGCAAAAGATCTCTCGTCATCCCTATTCTTTCTCGATCCACCCGCACGATGCTATCCGGATGGAATCGCGCCATTTGACGGTGGTGGGCATAAAGAAATCCAACACGACATCGTTCAGCGCCGAGATTCAACGTTTTTTCCTGTACCAACACCACCAGGCGATGCCCACTGGCCAGCAATTGCTCAGTAACCTCCCTCGCAATTTCCAACTCATTCAACGAGATGCTGGCCAAGCCGAGATCTCGCGTCGTGTTGCCTAGCGTAACCGTCGGCAATCCCTGACTGGCGAAAAACGCCTGCGTTGAAGGGGGCACACTCACCAACAGATAAGCGTCGACACTATACCCACCAAGAACACGTTGGGTGATCAAGCCGTTTTCGAGGGTTTGAATCGGAATGGCTGCAGAGGTGAATTCATGAGCCTCAAGCGCTTGGCAAAGTTGTGACAATACGACGTTTCTCACACCTGCATAAGCGCGGGTTGGGCGATGGTGAACGATGCCCACCTTGAGCCGCTTGATTTTAGAGGCATTCAGCGCCGGCCGACTGGTGTAACCTTTTCCCGCATGGCAAAGGGCTCGTCCTTCGCGCACCAATTGTTGCAGCGCCCGTCGAGCCACGCGTCGCGAAACGTCAAATCTCCGCGCTAACGCCCATTCACTTTCCAAGGCCGCCGGGGTACCGGGCGACGACTCAATAACTTTCAAACAATGGTGATAAACACGGTCGACATCAATGGGGGATTGTTTCCGCATGATTGAAGCGAGCTTGTTTCGAAAATTCCCTGTCGAAAAAGGTGTGCTTGTCCAGATTGGCTGAATTACTCTGTAAGGGGGCGGGGTGAGGTTTTTAAAAGTGGATTTTTCCTAAATCCCTCATGAATATGGTGTACTTGTTCAAAAGTAGCTGGGTACTATGAACAAGTCAAGTGGGCACGAGGATTCGCATACATAATGAAGGAGGAGAATGTTGTTGCAAACTGGTAGATAAGCTCTCCGGCGGAACGGGGGTGGACTGCATGCAGAATGTTTCCTTGTTTCTTCTATTGTTTCCTTTTCTTAGGGAGAAATCATCATGAGTCAATGGTTGAGTAGGTGTGTGGTAGCGGCGGCCGTCGTTTTCAGTTATCAGTCCATGGTCCAAGCAGTCTTGATTACGCTTGACACTGGCAGCGGAATTGAAACCGAATTTTATGACACCTTTGAGGCTGCCCCGGGCAGCGGCCCTTTGACGGGGCACCTTGTTTCTCCGGCGGCGCCTCAATTCTGGACGGGCACAGGCGACGCGAATGCCAATAATCTCATTCAAAACAATACGAACAATCCTTCGCCAGGGGCTTTTGAGGGAAGTCAGTATGCTTTAATCAATCGAGTAAATGGCTCGAATTGGTCAATGGCAACAAATTTCTATACCTATCCAATAACGGGTATGACCGTTCACGCGGAATGGATGGCCTTTGTCCCCGCGGGGGCAGGCAATTTCGCAATGAACGTGGGCTTAGCGGGTGGAGGTGGTGCAAACACTAATAACGCTGCTGCTGTTTCTACATTCAGCGACGGATTTGTGCGTGTGCTTAATGCGGACAACTCGGCATGGGTAGCCACCACGCTACAGTTTACGAATGGGCAGTGGCAAAAGTGGGAAGTAGACTGGACGGTTGGTTCAAGCAGCCTGAAGGTCTCGGTGGATGGAACCAGCGCGATATTCAACGGAGCAAGCGCTTTGGGGAATGGAACGACATTGATTGACAAAATGTACTTTGCCACCGGCGGCGATGGGCAATCTTATTACATCGATGCGGTCCCTGAACCAAGTGGTTTTGTCCTTTTTGCGGGTTTAGGTACGTTTGTGGCTGGCTGGACGCTCCGTCGTAAGAAATAGTAGACGAGAATGGTAGTTATTAGCTGGCGCACATCGAGCCTCCTTTGGGAGGCTCGATTTTGCTGCCAATGATCACTTTTCTTGAATTATGGTGCGTCATGGCACGATCTGATTGGTCACGCCAAGCAATTGCGCGATTCTTGATTCCGGCAGCCGGTTCGCTGTTTGTATTGACGCTACTATGTCACAGCATACACGCCGATACAAACAGCACCATTTTATTGGTTGACGATCACCATGTCCTCTATCGTTCCGGCACGAAGCGTGTGCTGAATCCAATGAGCCGCCACGGCGGGAACCCTGTCGTGACCTCCACGAAACCGTGGGAAGGCGCTATTGGATGGACTTCGATTTTTCGCGATCCAGCCAGCGGCAAATATCAATTGTGGTATCAAGGATTCGCCGGGGATCGTGCCAAAGACCCAACCCGTCGAAGTACCATCTGCTATGCTGAGTCGACCGACGGCATTCATTTTAACAAACCAAATCTTAGGCTGTTTGATTTCAACGGCGATTCCGCGACGAATATCGTGCTGGTTGCTAACGGGGGCTTGTCGGATCGTTATGGATGCGGCGTCATCCACGATCCTCGCGATGAAGATAAATTACGGCGATACAAAATGGTGTACAACGACTTTTGCCGCCAGTCGGACGGATCTTCTCGCCCTGGCATTTGTGTCGCCTTTTCACCGGATGGGATTCATTGGACGAAATACAACAAGAATCCTGTCATGTCTACGGCCTACGGCGATTATGGCGAACCAGTCCCACTGACTACGGAAGCTGCAAAACGCCCCATGGCGATCCCTTATTCTTTAGGGGATGCCACGGATGTGTTCTACGATCCAGTAAGGCAAGTATTTGCTTTTTACGGCAAAATGTGGGTCGACGGTCCCGATGGAGGAATGTTTTTCAAGCACGCCATGGGGCGAACGGAGAGCCGCGACTTTATCCAATGGACGCCGCCGGAATGTCTCTATACGACCGACGATCTGGATCCGCCGCATGCCGAATTTCACACCTCGCCGGTCTTTTATTACGGCGATATGTATTTTTGTTTGAATCAGCTTCTCAATCGGCCTGTTGGCGGCGGCGTGATCGATATTGAATTGATGCTCAGTCACGACGGCTTGCGATGGGATCGACCGTTTCGCCCTAAGTATTTTCTTCCGCGCAGTAAAGGCAAAAATTTCGACAGTGGTACGATTGTTACGAATTCCACTCCCGTGGTGCTGGATGACGAAATTCGGTTTTACTACGGAGGTTATTCTCAAGGCGCCACGAGTGCCGACGATAGCAAGCACATTAGCGGCGTGGGACTGGCCAGTATTCCTCGCGATCGATTCGCG
>CAZIGP010000320.1:0-4855 GCA_964538425.1 uncultured Pirellulales bacterium
CGGTACGTGGCGAAGACTTACCCGTGCTGATGGTAGACCATACGTCCATGCCATCGAGTGCCTTCGAATCAGCGACCGTACCCCCCGCCAATTCAACCAACGTCGGATACATATCCACGAGATGAATCAACCCATTTACTGTGCTACCTCCTTTGATATGACCAGGCCAATTTGCAAACGCAACTACGCGGGTTCCTCCTTCATAAACGGTGCCTTTACCTTCACGGTAAGGCCCGTTGTCACACGGAATCGTAATTTTCGATACATCGGCGATGGCTCCCGTAAACATTGCATTACGAGTGCCTCCATTGTCGCTCATGAATACGATCAGAGTGTCGTTGCGCAAATTTTTCTTATCCAGCGCTGCAACAACTCGGCCGATTTGATCATCCATTGCCGTGATGCTTCCTGCGTATGCACGTCGGCTCGGGTCGGCGATGGATTTGTATTGGTCGAGATATTCCTGCGTCGCCTGGTATGGCGTATGTGCTGCATTAAACGTCAGGTAGAGAAAAAAAGGATGGGATGTACTTTGTTGTTCAATAAATTTGACGGCGTCGTTGCCTAGCAGCATCGTAGAATACCCTTTTTCTTTCAATTGCATGTTGTCGCGATACCAATCAGTGACCCCTTCGGCCTCATGCGTAAAATAGTCAATCTCGCCAATCAATGGCCCATACTGATAGTCAAAGCCGCGTTGTCGTGGCCAATACTTCCGGTCGGCATGGCCCAGATGCCACTTGCCAATGATCGCCGTCCGGTAGCCAGCCTTTTTGAGCGCCTGTGGCAACAACCATTCGTCGGTTGGTAAACCGTAGGTATGGGCCGCCGCAATGACAGCCGTTTGCAGGCCGTAACGCAGTGGGTAACGCCCTGTCATCAACGCCGCCCGTGACGGCGTACACATCGGCTGGGCATAGAATTGCTCCAGTCGCGCTCCTCCTGCCGCAAGTTTGTCGAGCGTTGGTGTCTTGATATTAGAGCCATGAAAGCCAACGTCTTTCCAGCCAAGGTCGTCGGCAACGATGTATACGATGTTGGGTTTCTTTTCGGCTGCTCGGATGGGCGTTGCCAAGCTGGTCACGCACAGGCCGATCATCAAGCAAGCAAGCACCCTATTTTTATGTTCCATGATGTTTTTAACGCCTTCTAAGCTCAAATACTCGTGTTGTCCATGCTACGAAGCAAAGCATTATTCTAATCTACCAGGAATTCGAATGTTGCTTAGTGTGTTGCCGTAAGGTGAAAAAATTGATGAGCGATGTTTTGCGGACAAAATGGCTTCCTGGACAGGGTGGCATCGTTGCGAGAAGTTTCGGCGCATGTGCCTTTGAGCGGCCCCCTACTTGGCTATCCCACGAATTTGCCGCATTCGCACAATCGTTAGGATGCTCAAACTTAACCAGAATCCCATTAGTCTGTTGATTGGAATTCGGTTGCCGCAGGCCACAGGTTCGGAGCGAACAGGTATTTGTCGGACCGTGTGTGGCTAATGTTCAACTGCTCGTAGGCTGTGCCCGATGAAATGAACACCGGCACAAACGCAGCAAGCATTTACGCCACACGTTTGGGAGCGTTTTTTAGAGCATTTTTAAGGAATCGTTTTCTCGAAGATTTGCTATGCGAAAGGCCCTGCTGATTTGCGCCGTAAGTTTGTTGGCTTGGGCAGCCGGCTGCCTAACCGCGGCATTCGCACAATCAGAAATGCGAGAATTCGACTCTGAATCCGCAGAACGAGAACTCGAAACCGATCGCGACGCCTTCACACCCGCCACGAGCACAACGGGACTGGGGCTATCGATTCTCGAGTCATCCTATTCTTTTATCGACAATCGAACCGTTGCCGACACGCACAGCTTCCCTGAACTCCTGATCCGCTATGGCATTTTCGAGCGAATCGAACTGCGCGTCGGTTGGAATTATGAAGTCGGAGGGACAGGAGATATTGTCTCGGGAGATGAAGGAGGCGAAGTGGTAGGTGGAAAGCTCGAGCGCGAATCCCAAATGTTGTACGGTTTCAAAGTCGCAATCACCGATCAGTGTGGTTGGCGTCCGCGGAGCGTCGTGATTTTGCAAGGTTTCACTCCCACCAGTGGTGAAGCGCCAGAGACGGACGTGGTTCTTGCGTATGCTTTTGGCTGGGAATTTGCAAACCGCTGGCGATTTGACTCGTCGATCCGTTATGGAACGGAGCACACGGAGAGCGACGCTTTCAATCAATGGGCCCCTTCGACCGTATTGCGAATTCCCATCACGGAAAAGTGGAATGTCCATGCCGAATATTTCGGTATCTTTTCCGATGGAGCCGAAAACGCACGGAGCCGAGGTTTCTTTAGCCCGGGAACTCATTATTTACTTACGTCGAATTTCGAACTTGGCGTCCGTGTCGGTTGGGGCCTTAACGAAGACTCCCCAAACTTCTTTTCCAACGTCGGCGTAGGATGGCGGTTTTAGTGCGCAGCGGTGCGTTGCGAAAAGTTTCCCCATCGCTGCATACAAACTACCCCTGATTTCACTGAAATCATTGCTCGCCTCGTTTATTCCAGGCTCTTAAGCCGGCGCTCCTATTGCTCACCCGATCCTCAAAGGCCTGCATCAAAAACAGCCACTTCCAATTATTTTAATGATTTATAGATATTTTTATGGATAAATCATTGACACTCGAAACTATTTAGGTTTATTATCAGCATTTGTGGCACAGTGCTGTCATATTCCCTCCATGTTCTATCCCTCCGTATAGCAAACCTGCTTAACGACTATTCGGCGCCTGCAGTGGATTCGATTTTGCCCACGGTGACCTTCACCTAAGCCGATGGACCGGCTGCCGGAAGCAGTGTCATTAGTGTTATCGCATCAACGATGTGGTTGATTAATAGCGGAGATTCGTACCAATGAGAAATGCAATTTCTATCGCTATGCTTGCAATGAGTTTTATTCAAACGACTGTGTCCGCCACTGCCGAGACCAAGGTCTTCTTGATCGCTGGTCAATCGAACGCGGCTGGTTGCGGTGTCACTGCAGACCTTACAGCACCCTATGATGTGCCTTTGTCTCAAGTAAAGTTCTGGAACAAATGCAACTCGATTCCAAACAACAACCCGGGAGATGCATGGGTTGATCTGCAAGGTGGCTTTGGGCATCAGTTTTATCCAGGCTTGAGTATGTTTGGGCCCGAGGTGAGTTTCGGCTACAGACTCCACCAACTCTTTCCGCACGATGACATTTACCTAGTTAAATATGCTCTAAGCAGTCAGGACCTGGCTGTTCATTGGAGACCGACTACAGGCAACATTTATTCAATTTTCAAGTCGAGAGTAGATGCAGCGATCGCAAATTTGCGCGCTGCCGGTAAATCTCCCGTCATCGCTGGCATGATTTGGATGCAAGGGGAATCGGATGCGATGAAGCACGATTGGGCAGAAGCATACCAAGCGAATTTGACAACTTTGATTGTCAAAGTGCGGAGCGATTTCAGCACACCTAACATGCCATTTGTTATCGGGCGTATCAACAATAGCCAGCATTGGGGAACCCCCGCTGACAACACGTTGGTGCGAAATGCACAAATGAAGGTTGCGAGCCAGGTTTCTAATACCTCGTGGATTAACACCGATGACATTTCCGTATGGAATGGTAAGGAACAGGGGCACTCTGATCCTGACCACTACAGTTCACAAGGGCAGATTGTTTTAGGTACGCGTTTTGCCAACCAACTGCGCGCTGAATCAATTCGTAACACCGATTCCAGCCAACAATAGACTGCTGACTTCGTTGACGATAACCGTTTGTAAAAAACTCTCTGTAGTTTTTCCCTCAAAAGCATTTCGACACCGCGTTGGTTTCAAGGTTTTCTTGTGTGACTTAAAACAGGAGTTGATTAATATGAAAACGTTCATTTTCTTTGCCGTGTTGGCGACGCTCTGCGGAATCAGTGCAAAATGTTATGGTGAAACGCCAGAAGCAACACAAGTCCAATGGAAATCACACGTGGTGCGACAGCTCAACGGCAAAGCCGGAGAGATTAAAGTGCCGGCTCAGTGGCAGATCTTGACGGAGAACCAGATCCCAGGCACGCGAGTGCCCTATCTGGTCTACATGCCCGAAAAGAAGCAGCTATTGATGCTGACAACTCGTGTCGGGTTTGAAGAGCGCGGCGGAAAACAGGAGGCCGTCTTGGCTGCGGAACTAAAGTTCAGCAATGACAACGGCGCCACCTGGAGCGATCCAAGGTGGCTCCACGTCGACAAAGATGGAAAGCCCGACGTTAGCATTTGCACCGGCCTGACATACCTTGGCAATGGCAAATTGATGATTACTGATGAAAGAGTAAAGCCGCAAAGGAGTTGGCAGAGCAACGATTATGGAAAGACCTGGAATGCGGTTCCGAAACGCTCCCTTCCCAACGGACAGGAGTTGTACGTATGGGATCCCTCGCTCGTCGACAAAGACCCTGTGACCGGCAAGGTTACACGCGTCATGGAAACCTGTTATTCACAAGTCATATCATCGGCAGGCCCTGGTATTGAGAAGCTCGAATGCCAGGCATATGTTCGGTTCAGTACCGATGAAGGGAACACATGGACAGAAGCCCAGATTGTTCCACAATGGAAAGGCGTAAATGAGGTCGCGCTCGTCCGCGCCAAAAACGGCGATCTTATTGCTGCGTGTCGAACAGATATCTCTCCAAGAATCAACAAAAACACAGATCTAGATTACAACTGTGGACTCGCCGTTTCCATCTCCAAAGACAATGGCCATACTTGGTCAGAGCTGAATCGGCTGTATGAATTTGGCCGTCATCAGCCGAGCATGGTCGTCCTGCCTAACGGCGACGTCGTTATGACCTACGCGGCTC
>CAZIGP010000320.1:4865-5890 GCA_964538425.1 uncultured Pirellulales bacterium
AGTCATGACAACGGTCAGAACTGGGATCTGGATCATCGTTATCTGCTGCATACCTATGTAGGGCCTCTTAAGGGAAAAACCTACTATTATGGCGCTACACAAGCTACGTCGACGTTGCTGCTCCCTGACGGTGAGATTCTGACCGCGTTCGGTATGGGATACCGAATCAATGCGCCTGGCAGCCCACATGATGTAGGACTTATCCGCTGGCAATTGAATGATAAAGGGTTAGATTCCGATCAGACGATCACTCAAGCGGCATATGATTCTGACTTGCGCAACGTACTTGACCCAAGCCCACGCAACTAAAAAGCACCCAAGCATAAATACGAACGTGAGGCAACTTTGCATCTCAAAAGGAGCTGACGCGAATGAGGTGGAAGTATGACAGATCGAATTTATCGTTTCGCTCGCCTACCGTATTTTGGCTGACTCTATGTGGCGAATTGTTTTTGGGAACGGCCGTCTTTGCGGCTCAGTCCAAGGACGAATCGGCTTCGTATTGCACGAATTTGGCGCTGGGCACGAAATATCAACTGAAGCCTGCGCCCGCCTATCCCCATTGCACGGACGCCGGCGACAGTACTCAATTGACCGATGGCAAAACTTCCGGCAATCCGTTCTGGATGCAACAAGGCACCGTGGGATGGAACGGTGTCGGCTATGCCACGGTGATAGTGGATCTTGGTGCGGTCCGACCGATTTCGGGCGTTTCTCTAAATACGGCCGCCGGTAGTGGTTCCGTGCTGTGGCCCGACGCTATCCATATTCTCGTGAGTGACGATGGCAGCGAGTATCGCAACGTTGGCGACTTGGTGGCCCTAGACCACAAGATCAACGGTCCTTTGCCAGAAGGTTATGCCGTCCGTCGGCTTATAACTACGGAATTGCATACCAAAGGTCGCTTTGTCTGCTTTGCGATCATCCCGCAGATATCTGAAGTATGCCCGGGAGCCTTTGCCGATGAAGTAGAAGTTTTTAGCGGGCCGGAGGAGCTGTTGAAAAACGATCCAGGTGGAGAACTG
>CAZIGP010000321.1:0-2076 GCA_964538425.1 uncultured Pirellulales bacterium
CGCAGGGGTTGGACGAGGTTTGAGTCCTGGCAACACAACGGCGGTTTATAAAAGCGATTTTGGGCGTGATAAAAAATTTGAGATTTCAGATTTCAAAATTTAATTCAGATGGATAACGGCGAGAACAATAAGTTAAGAATGGCGAATGGCGAAATTTGATATTTCTCGGGAAAATCCGGTCTTCTTACCGAACATAAGAGACATTATCGGACGTTGGAGAGTGGGTTTCCTTGAGCTTTTGGTTAGGGGCCTCGATTCTAAAAAGAACCTCGTTTCGCTGGCCGTTATTTGCCATTCGATCAACGGTCTAAGCTGATGGAAATTGCTGCCGTCGATGGCATGCAGACGCCGCCGTTTTGCCGGAATGATTTTGGCTCCCACCCCTGCTCGGCATCCCGTCGTAGCGGCCGTTCAATTAGAGCCGTTCGACGACTCGATTGGCTCTTCCAAAAACACGCCCATGCGGCGGAATTTTTCGTAGCGAGAATTGACCAAATCGGCAGGGGGTTTGCCCACGAGTTCGCGGAGGCAGCGGATGAGATAAACCTTCAATCGCAGAGCGGCTTGGCGGTGATCGCGATGGGCGCCGCCGAGGGGTTCCTCGATCATCTCGTCGATCACACCAAGTTTCACCAGATCGCGAGAGGTCAGCTTTAACGCTTTTGCGGCTTCCTCTTTATGTGCGGCGCTCTTCCAAAGAATGCCCGCGCAACCTTCGGGGCTGATCACAGAATAGTAGGCATGCTCGAGAACGGCGACTCGGTCTCCGACGCCGATACCGAGTGCGCCACCGCTGCCTCCTTCACCAATGACCACGCAAACGATCGGCGTGGCAAGCTGCGACATCAAAAACATGCTTTCAGCGATCACCTGGGATTGGCCACGCTCTTCGGCACCGATTCCCGGGTAAGCACCCGGGGTATCGATTAAGGCAATTACCGGCAGGCCGTACTTTGCGGCCATCTTCATTTTGCTCATTGCCTTGCGGTAGCCTTCGGGGTGAGCACAACCAAAGTGGCAAGCATTGCGTTCTTTTAGTGTTTTGCCTTTTTGATGACCGACGACCAGCACTTTATATTGATCGAGCTTGGCGAAGCCGGTGCGAATGGCTGGATCGTCACTGAATGTTTTGTCGCCGTGTAGCTCAACGAACTCATCAAAGACGAGCGATAGATAATCGGTCGTCATCGGCCGGTCAGGATGCCGCGCAACTTCGATGGTTTGCCAAGGTGCAAGGTTGCTGAAAATTTGCCGCTTGAGGTCGCTGGCCTCGCGGCGCATGCGGCGGAGCGTATCTTGCTGTTCGACCGTGCTGTTCGCTTCCGCTTCCAGCGCAGCAATCTTATCCTCTAGCTCGTAGATTGGCTTTTCAAATGACAGTCGATGTAGGGTGGGGGGCATATGGCAGAAACGATGAATTATGAGCGATGAACGATGAATGAAAGCCGCGTTGACGTGGGCCGCTGCTTCGGCCGTTCATCGTTCAGCATTCATCATTCATCGTTTAGTGTCCCCTAGTTTACCTTGCCGACGGCGGGGCGGGAATGCGTGAAAATACTTGTAGCCCGCGGATCGCGCGGTGAACGTCTTCCATATTGCGAGGGCGTTTTGCTGGGTTCTTGGCTAGCATTTGACGCACCAGCTCGGCAAATGGCGTTGTCACATCGCGGCCTGAAGCTTCCAGCGGCGGCGGCGATTGACGTAAATGCTTGGTGAGTAAATCTTGAGTGGTTTGCCCGGTGAAGGGTGGTTTGCCCGAAACCAATTCATGCAGCACGCAACCCAAACTGTAAATATCCGACCGTTCGTCCACTCCTTGTCCACGGATTTGTTCCGGAGACATGTAGCTGCGCGTGCCTTGAATTTTCGATTTGCCGGGGAGTAATTTGCCAAGCAATCCTTTGCGGCGTTCGGCGAGGGCAAAGTCGATGAGCTTGAGTTCTCCCTCTCGGTTGACGAGAAAGTTGTCAGGCTTTACGTCGCGATGGATCCAGCCTTGCGTGTGCAGATATCCTAAGGCGGCGGCGGCTTGTTCGGCGATCGGCTGCACAAGATGGGCAATGCCCTCAACGCCGG
>CAZIGP010000321.1:2086-5888 GCA_964538425.1 uncultured Pirellulales bacterium
AATGTTGTTTTGCGTTTTGAGCTGTGAACAACTCCATGACGACATACAGCATGGTGCGATGGGCATCGACACCGTAGATGTGAATGACGTTAGGATGATCGAGCCCGCGGCCGACCGTGTGCTCGTGCCGCAGCAGTCCGACTTGTTCGCGGTTCTTGGCAAAATCCGGCAGGAGGATCTTTAACGCGACGCGCTGCCGGCGGTCATCATCAACAGCTTCCCAAACCTCGCAATGCCGACCGGTGCCGACGAGCGACACAAGCCGATAAAGGCCGATGCGATCTTGGACTGATAAGGTCGACAATGCCACAGACAGAACTCTTGCAGGGGTTGGTTGAAGTGATGGGACTTTTTATAGCGTACTATGCAAGCGATGTTAGGGGAAGAAAGGGACAAATAGGAGAGAAAAGAAGGATGCTTTTATTGAATGTTTTTTATTTAATAACCCACACTGACCAAGAACAGTCCTTGCGAAGGCACTTTTTGTCCGGCTTGACGTCGATCGCGAGCAGCAAGCACCTGGGCAACCCACTGCTCCCCTACCCTCCCCTGCCCTACCTCGATGAGTGTGCCGACGATGGTGCGGACCATATTGTAAAGAAAACCATCGGCTTCAATTTCGATTTCAATCAGGTCCGATTCGCTGGGGTACTCCTTTTTTTCTTCATTGCCAACAGCGCCACGGCGAATCGATAATTCGTAAATGGTGCGCACCGTCGAAGTGCGCCGAGAACCCGCGGATTCAAAGCTGGCAAAATCGTGAGTGCCAATGAGCACGGCTGCTGCTCGTTGCATGGCGGCAACGTCAAGTCGCCGATAGATGTGATAGGCATATCGCAGACGAAGGACATTACGCACGCGGCTGTCGTGCAAAATGTAGCGATAACGCTTTCGCTTGGCATCGCGGCGAGCATGAAAGCCAGGCGGCGCCTCTTCGGCTTCGATTACTACGATGTCGCGAGGCAGATGTGCATTGAGTGCACGTTTGAATGTTTCTGCGGAAAAACTTGTCTCGGTATCGAAACTGATGACTTGCCCTAAAGCATGAACGCCGGCATCGGTGCGGCCGCTGGCACAGGCGTGCGTATGCTGACCGACAATTTGCGCAAGGGTTTTTTCAAACGTTTCCTGCAGCGTGTGATGTCCGGATTGCGTTTGCCAGCCAGCGTAATCGGTGCCGTCGTAGGCGATTGTCAATTTGAGCGTGCGAGTCGCCATCAGATTTTCGGCCGAGCAATTCACCACAGAGGCACAGAGACACGAAGAAGAAGTCGGAAAATTAACTAGCAGCTAACGTTGAATGCTAGTGGCTTACACTGTCTTTTTTTGTGTCACTGTGGTGAAAAATTATTAAGCATTTTGAAGGGCCTTGCTTCGCACGAGCAACTCCGCGATTTGGACTGCGTTCGTTGCTGCACCTTTGCGGAGATTATCGCTGACACACCAGAAGGCCAGGCCGTTTGGTGTTGAAATATCTTCGCGGATGCGGCCGATGAAAACGTCGTCACTGCCGTCGCAGTCTTTCGGCATTGGATAAAGCTTTTTATCGAGATCGTCGACCACCGTGATGCCAGGAAATGCAGCGAACAACTTGCGGGCTTCTTCGACGGAGACTTTGCGTTCAGTTTCCACCACGATACTTTCGCTGTGGCAATTGCTCACTGGCACGCGCACACAGGTCGGGCAGACCTGAATCGATTCGTCCCCGATAATTTTGCGCGTCTCATACACCATTTTCATTTCTTCCGAGGTGTAGCCTTTGTGCTTGGCCGAGCCGATTTGTGGGATGAGATTGAAAGCAATATCGTAGGCGAAAGTTTCGTTCTTGTGTTTATCGCCGGCGAGATTTGCTTTGGTACTATTTTCTAAATCGCGGCAACCGGCCAGCCCGGCACCGCTGGTGGCTTGATAGGTGCTAACGACGACTCGCTTCACACGTGCGGCGTCGTGCAATGGCTTGAGTGCAACAACCAATTGTGTCGTTGAGCAATTTGGGCTGGCGATAATGCCTTTATGATTCAGAGCGGCATCAGGATTCACTTCGGGAATCACCAGCGGCACATCGGCATTCATTCGCCAGTAGCCGCTTTCATCGATTACCGTACAGCCGCGCTCGACAGCCCACGGTGCAAACTCTTTGGCCACTTCGTCGGGGGTGCTGCCAATGGCAACTTCAACCCCGTTGAACGCATCAGGCTCAAGCAGTTCGACCGGATGCTGCTGGCCGCGGAACAAAACCGTTTTACCAGCCGATCGCCCTGAGGCAAGAAACTTGAACCGCTCGGCAGGAAAATTCCGCTCGGCGAGTAAATCTAAAATGATGCGACCCACAGCGCCGGTAGCGCCAACGACAGCAAGCGACTCGAACACGAAATGAACTCCTTAATAAACGATGGACAGAACTTGAGAGCTCCCCTGCCCTACCCCTGGTTTTTCGATTTTCTTATAGACCCATTAGTATACGTGGGGGTTCGCGCTGGGAGCAACGGGCTGGAATCAAGGCAAGTGGCGAGGATTGAGTGGCAGGACGAGTTTGAGTAGCTCTTTTGTCTCCCCCTACCCCGCGGTGCATCTATTAAATCAGTGACATGCAGGCGAATTGCTGCCTTTTTAAAAGTCGGTGCCGGAAAATGCGATAGTTTCAAACCGTGTTTGCTGGTCAATTGCTCAACATTGCGGCGAGTGCAGGATAACGACATGAGAAGCTAGTTCGAATTAGCCTGCCAATACCCTGGCAAATTTGGTTTGGTCTCGCGAATGATTTCCAGAACCGCTTGTCGATCATCGGCCGAAAGATGAGCAAACTTCTTGGATTCGTCCTTACCGCTGATAACTTCCCAAAGGCGTTTCCATGTGCGATCGCGCACGTCGGATGGCAATTCGTCGAACGATGCAGAATAAATCAGATAACTGCACGGATACTTCAACAATCGCTTCTCCAAATCTAAATCACGCAGCGAACGGCCTTGTGAATCTCGCATGCCGACCTGGGGAAACTTCTCGGCGAAGCCGGAGGTGCCGTGAATCGGTGCTGCTAGTGGTGCTTCGTCAACAAATAGCAGCGCCTCGACGAGCTTTTCTGCGGCGTTTTCGATTCGGCGCGTTGTGCTGTCGTAGCGAATGTCTTTAGATTCTTTGAAAATTCGTGACATCTCTGCTTGGTAATGCAGGGCCTGCCGCGTTTCGAAATTGGCTTTCGTGATACGGTTATGCACGAGCGTTTGATGTTCTAAGACCATGAGGCTAATAATGTCGCTGTGAGGCGAGAGATAATTATTAACCTCCAAGCGGTTTTCTAACTGAGTAATGTTGTGTCCGTCAGATTGCTGACCGGGACGCAATTCCTCTCGCTGATGGTAGATTCGATTGCCCAAGTGTTTTTGTGAGCCATGGGTGCCTGTGACATACCAGCCACCCCAGCGCTGTTCGAGCGGAGTTGTATGGTCGACGGTATAACTGCCCGCCGAAAAAATGGGTTCTCCTTGAGCGTCCGCAAAAACAGATCGGATCAGGTGGCCTGGAACATTCTCGGTGCGAGATGAACTGTGACACGTTAGGCAATCGTCGGTTTGTCTGATAAAACGCGGCTCTTTCTCAGTGGCTTGCTGATCAAGCGTGTAGAACACGGCTCCTAGTTGAGGATCGGCTGTAGAAATTTCCAGCACGGTGCCATCGAGACAGCTACCGATGTAAATATCATCGTTAAAGTAAATGGCACGTGGTGTTCGTGGCCTGATACAACGGCGCTGCATACTGGTTTTAGAAAAGACCAGCATTTGAGATTCGATGGGCACGTTGAGCG
>CAZIGP010000322.1:0-5886 GCA_964538425.1 uncultured Pirellulales bacterium
CTCCCCCTCCCTGGCCAACAAGATTAACATCGCCATCGATCGACGTAATTTGCGCACCTAAAGTTAATTGAATTCCACAATTGTTTGTCACTCCATTCCCGCCAGTGCCATTAACCGTGATAGCACCCGCGGTCGCGCCAGTAGAAGTCGATTCCAATTTCGCGCTACCAGTTAGCCGCACGCCGTAATTGCTATTCCCCGAATTGCCGCCCCGCCCGTTAAGAAGAATCGCTCCCGAACCAGTCGTGGTAACTGTACCACCATTAATATCAATGCCGATAAAGTTGCCACTCGCGTCGCCGTCACGGTTGGCCTCCATAAAAAGTATACCGCTGCCACTGTTCGTGATGGCTGTGCCAGAACCTATGGCAATGTTCTTCCGGCTCGTCAGCGACATCCAATCGCTGGAGCTAAGATCGAATCCGCCGGTGAACGAAATGGTGCTGGCCGGAGAAGAGCTGCCTAAGCACATGTCAACAATAACGATACTGGAAGTCAGTGTGCCTGAGCCGCTGAATGTAACGTTGTTATTGTTCGTCGTCGAAGCGGAGTTGTTAATAGTGAGAGACGAAGCAAGGTTGCTGTTACTAATGGTGATTACATTCGTTCCATTCCCACTTGCGATATCATGATCCGCAGAAACAATGCCCGCGCTTAGCTGAAATGAAACCTCGGACCCAGATTTTGTTACAGTCAAATTTTCATTATCTGCTAAATAGATGCGCAGTGTATTAACGTCGTCATCCCACGTATAACTCGCCAGCATCCGCCGCAGTTCCAACGTTTCGAACAGCGGCCGCCGCCCAAAAGTGTTCCCCCCACGAGCCAGACGAGAATCACGACGGTTCCGTGAAAACATTCGGTTCAACGGTGTACTTCGATGTGCCATTACGTTTCAATTCCTTGATTTGCACTAATCCGCACCAAGAGAGATGAACGGATTCGATTCCAACGGAAGGGTAATCTGGGTAGAAAGTTCCGGTTGCTCAACAATGAGTTGCCATGCTAATTCCCAGGCGCAAGGTACGCAATTCCCGTGAATGTGGGAGTCGCTGCTGGCTCGGTCTTCGAGGGTGTTTGTGGGCTGCAAATCACCAACATGGTTTGTCGCCAGACTGTAAATTACTGCACTCGATGCAGTTACGGCGACAACTTTGATGAGGCGATCCAAATCACTAAGCAGGCCTGACCACTGGCCCTGCCCCTCAATCTTCAATCTCGCCTCGCCTACCACCAACGGCTTCTCCTCGGGACCGAAGTCATCCTTTTGAGGGATTTTGGCAAAATCATGTTGGATTTACTTGATTCAACCGCCGGCAAGTAATAAAAACCCATTCGCCTGAGGGGGGTGTCGATTGAATCCGATTATTGAAATTCCTCACAAAGGAAGGTGGTTACGATGCGACCTCTGTGTCTGACTCTTTTTGTACTGGTACTAATAACCTGCACAACATGGGCTCATGCGGTGGTCATCGATTCATTCGATAGCCCTGCAGGACCAGCGGGGCAAACTGCTTCTCAAACGGGAGTCGGAAGTACCGACAGTTTTGCATCAGGAAGCATGCTAGGAGGACAGCGCGATTTGAGTCTCGGAGTTTCTGCGGGTGCAACCACGACCATTACAGGTTCTGTCAACGTTGGAAACAGTGGCGTCTATTCTCAGACGCAAGTGGGGAATGATGGAGTCAATGGGCTAATCCAATGGGATGGCGGTGACTCACATGCCAACATTAATCCAATTGGTTTGGGTGGAATCGACTTCGCCGCCGGCGGGCACAATGCAATTCAAGTTGATATCGGCACGACAGTGGCAATTTCGCTAACCGTCTCGGTATTCACCAACAACATAAACTTCGACTATTCCACAACCTCTATACCAATTTCAGCGGGGCCTGTGTCATCGGTTTATATCCCCTACAGTTCCTTCACGATTGGAAATGGCAGCGGTGCCGACTTTAGTAATGTGGGCGCGATCATGATTATTGTCCCCGGAGCAACGGACGGTGCCTCGACAACGATCAACTTGATTCAAACTGTCCCGGAACCGACAAGTCTTTTGCTCGGCGGAATAAGTTTGTTAGGATTGTTCGCTTTGGCTTCCAAGTACGCCAAAAAATAAAGCACGGCGCTCGTTATAATTCTTACCGATCGCCAGCCTCCTGAACCCCCGAACCTTCAGCCCTTCTAGCCCCGATGACGCGCCGGGCGGCGATTTCGTCCTGCCCGTGACATCGCCGCCGCTTTGGCTTCGTCACGCTGACGTTTGCCACGATTTTCAGCTTGACCGGTGAGCTCGTAAAGAAATCGGCTCGGTTCGGTCGGTTTTGGCTTACCCCATTTCATGCGCGCCAGCGCCATCGACATCGTCAGCCGATCGCGTGCCCGAGTGACGCCCACGTAACACAAACGGCGTTCTTCGTCGATTGCTTTCATGTCGCCTTGCTTCTTTTCGGCATCGACGCTGCGCTGATGCGGAAGTAAACCTTCCTCCATGCCAACGAGATAAACATGCGGGAACTCAAGCCCTTTCGCAGCGTGCAACGTCATCAGCGCAATGGCGTTGCGATTGAGCTTCGATTCCTTATCTCCCTGTTCGTCACGTTCGCCCAGTGCAATTTCGTCTAGAAACTTTCGTAAGCTTGGTTTCTTAGCTCGCTTTTCATAGCCCCCCAGCGAGTTGATGACTTCCTGCACGGAGGCCCAGCGAGATTGGTGATCGGCTTCTTCAGGATGCTGACGAACAAGCTCGCCGTGATAGTTAATTTTGGCAATGAGATTGGTGGCAATATCAACCAATGAATTGCTGCCGCCACCATGTTCCTCCCCTTCGTGTCCGAATTGGCCCTCATCCGCAGAAAAGGAGGCTGATGATGCCCTGTCACTTGGTGCACCTAAACGATGGCGATAACTTTCGATCATCCCGCGAAATTTATGAACCGCCTCAACCGCGGCCGGTGTCACTTTGCCTTCGGCCTTCACTTCCGGCAACACTTCCCAAAGCGGTTTGCCTTGTTGAATGGCTTGCTCAAGCAGTGCGCTAACCGATGCTTGCCCGATGCCGCGTGGCGGCGTGTTAATGATTCTGAGCAGCGACGGTTCATCGCGTGGGTTATCCAGCACTCGCAAGTAGGCGAGAATGTCTTTCACTTCGCGACGGTCGTAAAACGATTGGCCACCAATCAATACATAAGGCAACTTTAATCGCCGCAGTTCCATTTCAAAAGGGCGCGGCTGTTCGTTCGTGCGGCACAAAATGGCAACGTCTTTCGGCTCAGCGCCGTCAACAAAGCGGCGTTGAATGTCAGCTACCACTTGCTCGGCTTCGTTTTGTTCGTCTTTGCACTGCACAATCGTCGGCCGGTCCCCGCCACAACGATAAGGTCGCAACACTTTTTCGTGCCGCGTTTTATTGAAGGCGATCAAACGGTTGGCGAATTCGAGAATCGATTCCATCGTGCGATAGTTGTCTTCCAACCGCACAACTTTCGCTTCGGGCCAATCGTGTTGAAACCGCAGAATATGTTCGACTTCGGCCCCGCGCCAGCCATAGATCGATTGGTCGTCGTCACCAACCACGCACAAGTTGCGATGTTCGGATGCGAGCGCCTTCACGATGCGATACTGGCTGCCGTTCGTGTCTTGATATTCGTCAACCAACAAATGATTGAATCGAGATGCTTCGGCATGTCGCACTTCGGGAAACTGCTCGAACAGCTCGCCCACAAGCAGCAACAGATCGTCGAAGTCAACTGCCCCGACCGTTTTCAGCGCAGTTTGATAACGGCGATACGCCGAGGCAGCCAGGTGCTCTTTATCGCTCGCTGCCGTTTCGATGGCTTCTTCCGGCCCTAGCGACGCAGTCTTCCAGCGGCCGATGAAGTACAGCAAATCGCCGGGCTTGAGCGATTCGTTTCCCACGCGAATTTCTCGCAGTGCTTGGCGCGCGGCACTTTCCTGATCGCCGCGATCGAAAATCGTAAACTGCCGCGGATAACCAAGGTGATGAATTTGCCGTCGCAAAATACGGACACAAAGCGAATGAAACGTCGAGATCTCCGGCTTCTCTTTGAACCGCTTCCCAAGCAATTCGGCGGCACGTTCCTGCATCTCGCCAGCCGCTTTGTTAGTAAACGTGACGGCCAAGATTCGCTGCGGCGGAGTGCGATGCCGAATCAAGTTGGCAATGCGATACGTCACCACACGAGTTTTGCCTGTACCGGCCCCGGCGAGCACCAACAGCGGCCCGCTGAGCGTTTGCACGGCATCGAGTTGCGACGGGTTAAGCGACATCGGCCGGAGTGTATCGAGTTGCTAGGCATATTGTCTATCGCCCAAGTTTCTCGACAGTTTTCGTAGTTTCATAGCAATTCATCGACCTTGACCACCGTACTCAATGAGCGCTATACTCTTGTGATTGCACAACATACGTCGCGCCCGGTCCTTGTCGATTCTGCATGGTTCGTGGCGCGGTTTTCTTTTTGGCTTGAGCCAACCGGCAGGCAAACACGGATGAAAGCACAACACCGCCACGAATTACAAACGAATCAGTTGGCTGAATGGCTCGAAGTAAAGCTCGAGCAAATCAAGCCGTATACGCAAGCAATCATCGGAGTGCTGGTTGCCGCGGCCGTCTTGTTTGGCGTCTATTTGTACCTGAAACAGATGGATCACAGCGCAGCCCAAGCGGCGTCAAACCAGCTTGTTGCCGCAATGAATAGCTACGATCCACTGAAAGATCTACAAGCCACAATCGAAAATCATCCCGATACACCGCCAGCAATCGTTGCACAACTGTTGCTCGGCGAACGGCTACTGCAAAACGGTTCCAATCAACTGTACTCCAATAAACCAGAAGGAAAAGCAAATCTAGGCAAAGCGGCAGATGCATTTTTAGCTGCGGAAACATCTGCGAAAGATCCCATGCTGCGTGAATGGGCGCTTTTCGGCCTAGGACGTGCCCACGAATCGTTGAACGACTTGGATCGAGCGCGGGCAGATTATGAAAAGCTGCTCAAAGATTATCCCAGCGGTTCTTTGGCCGCGAGCGCCAAACAACACCTGCAAACTCTCGGCAAACAGTCCACGAAAGAATTTTACGACTGGTTTGCCAAGCAAGATCCGCAACCGCTGTCAATGGAACGAGAGCCAGGTTCGCCGGGACAAAAGCCAATCTTCGATTTAAGCGATCCTTCAGCCATACCTGCCGAAACAGATGTCAAACTACCTTCGAGCCTAGACGGCACCAAAACTCCAAGTTCGCCACCGGCTGACCCAATGCCGGCAACCGAACCAGCATCGTCAACTCCTCCGGCCGAACCGCAGCCCCAGACTGAAAAGTCGCCGGCCGCAGGTGCGCCGGCTGCTCCAGCCAAGTGATCGGTGTTCGCCTCGCTCATGTCTGAGTCTATTCCTATTGAGCGATTGGTCGAATCAGAGCATGCGGGTTGCCGAATCGATGTTTTTCTGGCGCGGCAGTTTCCCGAATTTAGCCGCGGTCATTTACGACGAGCGATTGACGCTGGCGGCGTATTGGTCGGCGGCAAAGTTGCCAAAGCAGGGCAGCGTCTTAAGGGTGGCGAACAATTAACGATTACGCTTCCTGAACGGCCGCATGTCGGTCCAGTGCCTGAAGAAATCCCGCTCGCAATTCTGTACGAAGACGAACATGTAGCCGCAGTGAACAAACCGCCCGGCATGGTTGTGCACCCTGCAAAAGGACATTGGTCCGGTACACTAACCAGCGCCCTGGCATTTCACTTTCCGCAGCTCAGTGGCGCGGGCGGTCCAACGCGCCCAGGCATCGTGCATCGGCTCGACCGCGACACCAGCGGCGTGCGCCCGCTGGCAAAACCCGACCAAGCCCATTGTGCATTGACGGAGCCGGTC